>JAOPVN010000274.1 GCA_025966175.1 Modestobacter sp.
CCGGCCATGTCCGGCCAGACCAGCACCTGGGCGTCGCAGTCGACGCCGGCGCCGATGCCGATCGTCGGGATGGCCAGCTCCTTGGTCACCTGACCGGCGATCTCGGCGGGCACCATCTCCATGACGACGGCGAACGCACCGGCGTCCTGCACCGCGTGCGCGTCGGCGAGCAGCTGCTCGGCCCCGGCCCCGCGGCCCTGCACCCGGAAGCCGCCGAGGGCGTGCTCGCTCTGCGGCGTGAAGCCGATGTGCGCCATCACCGGGATGCCGGACTCGGTCAGCAGCTTGATCTGCGGCGCCACCCGGACGCCGCCCTCGAGCTTGACCGCCTGCGCGCCGCCCTCCTTCATCAGCCGTACCGCGGTCTCGAAGGCCTGCTGGGGCCCGGACTCGTAGCTGCCGAAGGGCAGGTCGGCCACGATCAGCGACCGCGAGGTCGACCGGGTGACCGCCTGGGTGAGGAGCACCATGTCCGCCACCGTCACCGGCACCGTCGAGGTGTGGCCGAGGACGACGTTGCCGGCGGAGTCGCCGACCAGCATCACCGGGATGCCGGCCTCCTCGAACACCTGGGCCGCGTAGGTGTCGTAGGCGGTGAGCATCGCCCATTTCTCGCCCCGCTCCTTGGCCTGCTGCAGGTGGTGCACGCGCACCCGGGCGGTGGACTTCCCGCCGTAGAGCACCGACTCGGTCATGTGTGCCTCCTCGCTCGCGCTCGTCGGCCACATGACCGCCATGCTGTGTCCATTGATGACCTCGCGAGCTCGGTCATTGAGCCGCTCCTTCGCGGACGCTGGGCAGGCTCTCCCGCCAGCGGTTGGTGATCGGCAGGCGCCGGTCACGACCGAACGCCTTCAGCGAGATCTTGGTCCCTGGGGCGGACTGGCGGCGCTTGAACTCCGCCGTGTCCACCAGTCGGAGGACACGCGCGACGATCTCCGGGTCGTGCCCCCGCTCGAGCAGCTCGGCCAGCCCGAGGTCGCGGTCGACGTAGTCGGTGATGACGGCGTCGAGCTCCTCGTAGCTGGGCAGCGAGTCGCTGTCCTGCTGCCCCGGGGCGAGCTCCGCCGACGGCGGCTTGTCGATCGAGTTCTGCGGGATCGGCTCGACCTCGCCGCTCTCCCGGGCGTGCGCGTTGCGCCACCGGGCCAGGTCCCACACCAGCGTCTTCAGCACGTCCTTGATCGGGGCGAACCCGCCGGCGGCATCGCCGTAGAGCGTCGAGTACCCGACCGCCACCTCGCTCTTGTTGCTGGTGGCCAGCAGCAGGTGGCCGTGCTGGTTGGACAGCCCCATGAGCAGCGTCCCGCGCACGCGCGCCTGCAGGTTCTCCGCGGCGACGCCGGTGAGGTCGACCGCGCCGTGGAAGGCGTCGACCATCGGCGCGATCGGGACGACGGAGTAGTGCATGCCCAGCCGCTTCGCTGCGTCCTCGGCGTCGGAGAGGGAGTGCTCGCTGGACCACTGCGACGGCAGCCCGACGCCGTACACGCGGTCGGCGCCGAGCGCGTCGACGGCCAGCGCCGCGACCAGGGCCGAGTCGATGCCGCCGGACATGCCGAGCACGACCGACGGCATCCCGTTCTTGTCGATGAAGTCCCGCAAGCCCAGGACCAGCGCCCGCCAGACCTCCTCGTGGTCGCCCAGCGGCTCGGCGATCGTGCTGGGCCGCGGCTCGAAGGGGGCCACGGGGGAGTCGGAGACCAGGTGCCGGGTCACGGTCATCGGACCGATCCGGCCCTCGCGTCGCTCGGGCACCGCGGCCGGGTCCAGGGTCAGGTCGACGGTCAGCAGGTGCTCGACGAACTGCGGCGCCCGGGCCATCAGCCCGCCGTCCGCACCGACCACCAGCGAGTCACCGTCGAAGACGAGCTCGTCCTGGCCGCCGACCTGGTTGCAGTAGACGACGGGGGCGTGCGCCTCGGCCGCGCGGCGCTGCACGAGCGGCAGCCGGGCGTCGTCCTTGGCCCGCTCGTAGGGCGAGGCGTTGGGGGAGACCACCAGGTCGACCCCGGCCTGCCCGGCGACACCGCACGGGCCGCCCTCCACCCACAGGTCCTCGCAGACGGTCAGCGCGACGTCGACGCCGTGCAGTCGCACGATCGGCAGTTCGGTGCCGGGGACGAAGTAGCGCGCCTCGTCGAAGACGCCGTAGTTGGGCAGGTGCCGCTTGTAGTAGCGGGCCACCACCGCGCCACCGTGCAGCAGGGCCGCGGCATTGCGCGGTGCCCCGCGGCGGGGGTTGGCATCGCCGGGGTGGTCGTCGGCGTCGGTCGGCACCCGGTCCACCGGGGCGGGTCCGGTGCCCTCGGTGTGGGCCAGGTACCCGACGACGACGGCGGTCCCGCCGAGCCCCTGCTCGGCCAGGGTGGTGGCCAGGGAGACCAGCGTGTGCTCGCTGGCCCGGGCGAAGGACTCGCGCAGCACGAGGTCCTCGGCCGGGTAGCCGGTGAGCGTCATCTCGGGGAAGACGACCAGGTGGGCGCCCTCCTCGGTGGCCCGCCGGGTCCAGTCGACGACGAGGTCCGCGTTGCCGTCGAGGTCGCCGACCCGGGTGTCGACCTGGGCGAGCGCGACGCGCAGCTGTACCGGTGCAGTCACGGCACCAGTCTGGTCGTCGTCCCGATGCGGCGGCCAGGTGGGGCGCCGTACCCGGCGCCGGGGCGGCTCAGCCGCCGTTGACGGTCCTGGGCGGGACGGCGGGAGTGAGGACCGCCGGATCCGGGCGGGGAGCCGGGATGTCGGGGGCCGTGTCGGGGACGGCGTCGGGGACGGCGCCAGTCGCCTCCGCCGGGGTGGACCGCTCCAGGAAGCGGAGCAGTTCGACGGGGAAGGGCAGCACCAGCGTGGAGTTCTTCTCCGCGGCGACCTCGACGACCGTCTGCAGCAGGCGCAACTGCAACGCCGCGGGATGCCCGGTCATCACCTCTGCGGCCTGGGCGAGCTTCTCGGAGGCCTGCAGCTCGCCCTCTGCGGTGATCACCCGGGAGCGCCGCTCACGCTCTGCCTCGGCCTGCCGCGACATCGACCGCTTCATCGTCTCCGGTAGGGCGACGTCCTTGATCTCCACCCGGTCGATGTGCACGCCCCAGTCCAGCGCCGGGCTGTCCATCATCAGCTCCAGCCCCTGGTTGAGCCGCTCGCGGTTGGACAGCAGGTCGTCCAGGTCGCTCTTGCCGATGATCGACCGGAGCGACGCCTGGGCGACCAGGCCGATCGCCGCCTGGTAGTTCTGCACGTCCACGACCACCCGCACCGGGTCGAAGACCCGGAAGTACACGACGGCGTCGACCTTCACGGTGACGTTGTCGCGGGTGATGCCCTCCTGGGCGGGCACCGGCATCGTCACGATCTGCATGGTCACCTTGTGCAGCCGGTCGGCGACCGGGGCGATCAGCGTGAGGCCGGGGCCCCTCGCCTCGCCGAGCAGCCGGCCGAACCGGAAGACGACGCCGCGTTCGAACTGGGTGATGACCCGCAGGCTCGCACCGAGCAGGAGCAGCGGGGCGAGGACCACGATGCCGAGCAGGACCACGATGGTGTCCATCTCGTCCTCCGCCACCGGCGCCGGCTGCCGAGCGCACGCTGTGCCCGTGCTCCGCCGCCCTCGGATGGCCGTTCCAGCGTAGAGCGCGCCGGGGTCTTCCGGTGGGGCCTGTCACACTGCCGGTCGCTTCCGCCGATTACGGGGGAAATCGTCCGCCCTAGCCCTGGGATCCGCCCATGACCGGAAGCCGGTCCTCCCGCACCGCCGCCGTCCTCACGGCTCTGCTCGTGCTGGCGCTGCCGGCGTGCCAGGCGGGGGAGGCGAGGGGTTCCGGCACCGCCGCCGCGGCGGCGACCACGTCGGAGCAGCCGGCGCCACCTGCGGCTGAGCCCGCGGTCATCAGCACCGACCCGCCGCTGGACTCCGTGGACGTCGCCCCGGTCACCCCGCTGCACGTCAACGTCGGCCACGGCACCCTCACCGCCGTGACGGTGACCGCCGACGACGGCGCCGCCCTGCCCGGTGTGCTCGAGCCCGACGGCAGCACCTGGACGGCGTCGGCCGATCTGGCCTACGGCACCACCTACGCCGTCGCGGCGACCGCCGTGGACGCCGACGGCACGGCCACCGGGGCCGCCGGCACCATCGCCACCGTCAGCCCGCGCACGCTCACCATGCCCACGGTCCACCCGAGCGCCGATGCCGGTGCCGTCGGCGTCGGCCAGCCGATCTAGGTGACCTTCGACGAGGACGTCGCCGACCGGGCCGCGGTGGAACGGCAGCTGCGGGTCACCACGACCCCACCGGTGGCCGGATCCTGGTCGTGGCTGTCCGACCGCACCGTCCACTACCGCCCCGAGCAGTACTGGCCGGCCCGCACGCACGTGGCCGTCGACGTCGACGTGTACGGGCTGGACGTCGGCGCGGGCGTCCACGGGCAGGCCAGCAAGCACGTGGAGTTCGACGTCGGGCCCAAGCGGGTGGCCGTCGTCGACGCCACGGAACTGGTGCTGCGCCTCTACGTCGACGACCAGCTGGTCAAGGAGATGCCGACGTCGCTGGGCAAGCGCGGCAACCCCACCCCGACCGGCACGTACGTGGTCATGCAGCAGTCCCGGAACTACACGATGCGCTCGGCGAGCTACGGCGTCCCGCTGGATGCCCCCGGCGGCTACGAGACCCCGGTCGAGTACGCCTCCCGGCTGTCGAACTCGGGGATCTTCGTGCACGCCGCCCCGTGGTCGGTCGGTGACCAGGGCCGCCGCAACGTCTCGCACGGCTGCCTGAACGTCTCCACCGCCAACGCGAGCTGGTTCTACGACAACTTCGGTCGCGGCGACGTCGTCGAGGTGGCCAACGCCGGACCGGTCCTGGAGGTCCGGGACGGCTTCGGCGACTGGAACGAGAGCTGGACGGACTGGCAGGCGGGGTCGGCGCTGACGCACCCCGCCGCCTGACGCCCCAGCCGGACCGCCGTTCCGCGACACCTCCGGGGGGCCTCGCACGCGCCGTCACCCGGAGGGGGCAGGCTGGGGGTCCGTAACACCACCGACATGCCCGGAGACGACCATGGTCAGCATGGACCGCCAGCAGGAGTTCGTCCTGCGCACCCTGGAGGAGCGCGACATCCGCTTCGTGCGGCTGTGGTTCACCGACGTCTCCGGCTACCTGAAGGCGGTCGCGGTCGCCCCGGCCGAGATCGAGGCCGCGTTCGCCGAGGGGATCGGCTTCGACGGCTCGGCGATCGAGGGCTTCGCCCGGATCTACGAGTCCGACATGCTGGCCAAGCCCGACCCGGGCACCTTCCAGGTGATGCCGGCCTCGCGCGGGCAGGCCAGCGACACCGCGCGGATGTTCTGCGACATCACGCTGCCCGACGGCTCGCCCGCCTGGGCCGACCCGCGGCACGTGCTGCGCCGGGCGCTGGCGAAGGCCGCCGACATGGGGTTCACCTTCTACACGCACCCCGAGATCGAGTTCTTCCTGCTGAAGGACCTGCCCACCGACGGGAGTCCGCCGGAGCCGGCGGACACCGGTGGCTACTTCGACCTCTCCACGCACGACGTGGCGCACGACTTCCGGCGCGAGGCGGTCTTCGCGCTGGAGGCGATGGGCATCTCGGTGGAGTTCAGCCACCACGAGGTTGCCCCGGGCCAGCAGGAGATCGACCTGCGCTACGCCGATGCGCTGTCGATGGCCGACAACATCATGACCCTGCGGCACGTGGTGCGGGAGGTCGCGCTGGCCCAGGGCGTGCACGCCACCTTCATGCCCAAGCCGTTCACCGAGCTGGCCGGCTCGGCGATGCACACCCACCTGTCGCTGTTCGAGGGCGACCGCAACGCCTTCCACGACCCGGCCGACCCGATGCGGCTGTCCACCACGGGCAAGCAGTTCATCGCCGGGCTGCTGGTGCACGCCAAGGAGATGACCGCGGTCACCAACCAGACGGTCAACTCCTACCGCCGGCTGCTGGCCGGCACCGAGGCGCCGACCGCGGCGACCTGGGGCCGGGCGAACCGCTCGGCGCTGGTCCGGCTGCCCTCCTACAAGCCGAACAAGGGCAACTCGGCGCGGGTCGAGGTCCGCTCCCCGGACTCGGCGTGCAACCCCTACCTGACCTTCGCCGTGCTGCTGGCCGCCGGGCTGCGCGGCATCGAGAAGGGCTACGAGCTGCCGCCTGAGGCCGAGGACGACGTCTGGTCGCTCACCGACACCGAGCGGCGCGCGGCCGGCTACCAGGACCTGCCGGTCTCCCTCGGCGAGGCGCTCACCGCGATGGAGAGCAGCGAGCTGGTCGCCGAGACCCTGGGTGAGCACGTGTTCGACTTCTTCCTGCGCAACAAGCGCGAGGAGTTCGACACCTACCGCCAGCAGGTCACCCCCTTCGAGCTGCGCCGCTATCTGCCGGGGCTCTGAGCAAGGACCCCCTCGCCCCCCAGGCCTCGCAGGCTCGGCCCGGGACCCTGCGAGGGCGCCATTCCATTCCACACCTGGCTGCGCTCATTACGCTGCGAACGTGACCCGCCTGCTCGTCGTCGTGCCCTCCGACACCGATCCGCCGACCCGCCTCGGTGACTGGCTCCGCGACGCGGGGCTCGAGCTGGACGAGCGGCGGCTCTCCACCGGTGATCCGCTGCCGGCGGACCTGACCGGGTTCGACGGGCTGCTGGTGCTCGGCGGCCCGCAGTCCTCGCTGGACTCCCCGGAGGTCTCCCCGGAGCTGGTCGGGGTGCGCACGCTGCTCGGCCAGGCGATCGCGGCCGACATCCCCACGCTGGCGGTGTGCCTGGGTGCGCAACTGCTGGCCCAGGTCGGTGGCGGGAGCACCCGGGTCGGGGTCGACGGCCCCGAGGTCGGCGCCGCGCTGGTCGCCAAGCGCGACGCCGCCGACGCCGACCCGCTGTTCGGCCCGCTGCCGCTCTCGCCCGACGTGCTGGAGTGGCACCACGAGGAGATCGACCGGCTGCCCGCCGGCGCCACGCTGCTGGCCAGCAACCCGCGGTACGAGAACCAGGCCTACCGGGTCGGGGAGCACGTGTACGGCCTGCAGTTCCACATCGAGACCGACGCGGCGCTGGTGCGCCAGTGGGCCGAGGGCGACCCGGTGGGCGTGGCCGGCACCGGCCTGGACCTCGACACCGTCTGCGCCCGGGCGGCCGCCGTCCATCCCGACCTGGCCGAGGTCTGGGCTCCGTTCGCCGGCCGGTTCGCCGAGCTGCTCCGCACCCGGGCCGCCGGGCGAGCAGCCGCGGCCGGCAGCTGACGACGGCGACCGCACGATGACGACCGCACGATGACGACCGCACGATGACGACCGCCTCCGGCGCGGCCACCGACGACGACGTCCCGCGCCGGGCCGTCGTCCGGCTGGCGCGCTTCGGGTTCGAGGACGGCGCCCGGGCCGCCCGGCTGCTGGCCCACCCGGCGCTGGGGCTGTGGGACCTGGAGCGCAACGAGCCGGCCGATCCCGAGGCCGGCCCGGTGATCTCGGCGCTGGCCCGTGCCGGTGACCCCGACCTCGCCGTCCGGTCCCTGGCCCGGCTGGTCGAGGCGCTGGACGCCACCGACCCGGACGGCGGGCTGGCCGCGGGGCTGCTGGCCCGGCTGCGCGGCTCCTCGGCGGTGCGTTCCCGGCTGCTGGCCGTGCTGGGCGCCTCCTCCGGGCTGGCCGACCACCTGGCCGCCCACCCCGCCGACTGGGTCGTGCTCGACACCGAGGACCGGGTCGCCGTCCGCCCCAGCCCGCAGGAGCTGGAGCAGCAGATGCTGTTCGCTGTCGGGGCGGACCCCGACGACCCGCCGTGGGGCGTGCGGCTGGGCACCGCGGCACCGGACGCCGACCCGGCGCGGGTCCGCGACCTCAGGCACGCCTACCTGCGGGCGGTGCTGGCCGTGGCCGGCCGCGACCTGGGCGAC
>JAOPVN010000283.1 GCA_025966175.1 Modestobacter sp.
TGAAGGGCCCGCTGGGCGCGGCCGGCGACCTGGACACCGTGTGGCGCCTGGTCAACCTGGCGATCGACTACAACCCGCCGCGGCGCACCCGCTGGCTGGTGCTCGCCAAGGCTGCGCTGGAGCACGCCATCGGCCTGCCCGTGGACCCGGAGTCCATCCTCCCGGACCTCCCGGTCGGCGGCGGCGTCGAGCAGTTCGAGCAGACCGCCGCAGCCGCCCGCGACGCCCAGACGCTGCTCCGCCAGTTCCCCGGCGTCGCCGGCCTGAGCAGCGACGACGCGGCGTGGGTCGAGGAGGAGTGCTCCGAGACCATCACCGAGATGCTGCCCGGCGCGATCTCCCTGGGCCTCTCCGGCAAGTGCTCCGAGTGCGGGACGGCGATCGCCCCGTGGTTCAGCACCTGCCGGCCCTGCAGCAACGGCCCCAAGGGGCACGGGCCCGGTCGCGAGGGCAACGGCGGCGGCCGTGGCTCCCGCCGTCCCGGTGCCGCCGGATCACGGTCCGGTTCCCGCGAGGGACGCCGCCCCAGCCGCAGCGGCCGCTGACCCACTGCACCATCGCACGACGTCCGGTCACATCACCCGCGCTGCGCGGGGGATGTGACCGGCGAGCGTGCACCGCGGGCCTCACCGCACCGACTCCGCAGCCAATGCCCGGACGGGCCATGTCCGGGCCCGTCGGATCGCCGAGAACGAGGCGGCCACCGGGTCCGGGGACATCGCGGCGAACATCGGCTGCGTGGTCACCGCGGCGCACGTGACCCCCGAGGGCGTTGCCCAGTCCCGGATGGCCGTCGCGGAGCTGGCTCGGATGTCCAGCGGGCTACAGGACATCGTCGGCCGCTTCACCTACTGAGCCGACCCGCACACGACAGCGGCCGCCGCCCCGGTTCCCCGGGGCAGCGGCCGCTGTCCTCTGGATGGACTCAGAGGGCGACGTAGACCGACTTCGTCTGCAGGTACTCGTCGAGGGCCTCGGGACCGTTCTCCCGGCCGTAGCCCGAGGCCTTGTACCCGCCGAAGGGCAGGGCCACGTCGAGGATCCCGTAGGTGTTGACCCAGATCAGGCCGGCCTCCAGTGCGGCGGCCACCCGGTGCGCCCGGGAGAGGTTCTGCGTGTGCAGGCCGGCAGCCAGGCCGTAGGGGGTGCTGTTGGCCAGGGCGATCGCCTCCTCCTCGGTGTCGAACACCTGCACGGTGAGCACCGGGCCGAAGATCTCGTCCTGCACGAGGCGGGAGTCGTTCGGCACGTCGACCACGACCGTGGGGGCCATGTAGAAGCCCTCCCGGTCCAGCCGCTTGCCGCCCGCGACGATCCGGCCGGTGCCCTCGCCGTCGACCAGCGCGACGAAGCGCTCGACGTTCTGCAGGTGCCGCTCGCCGGCCATCGGGCCGACGACGGTGCCCTCGTCCAGCGGGTCGCCGACCGGCACGTGCGTCGCGCCGGCGACCACGCCCGCCAGCACCTGGTCGTACACGCCGCGCTGCACGAGCAGCCGGGTGCCGCCCATGCAGAACTGGCCGGTGTTGAACACGAACCCGGAGACCGCGGCCTGGATGGCCTCGTCGAGGTCGGCGTCGTCGAAGACGATGTTGGCCGACTTGCCGCCCAGCTCCATGGTCACCGGGGTGACGTTCGCGGCCGCGGTCGCGGCGATCATGCTGCCGATCTTGGTGGATCCGGTGAAGGCGATCCGGTCCACCCCGGTGTGCCGGGACAGCGCATCCCCGGCGACGGCACCGCCGCCGGTCACCACGTTCAGCACACCGTCCGGCAGGCCGGCCTCGGTGAGCAGCTCGGCGATCCGCAGCGCGGTCAGCGGGGTGTCCTCGGCTGGCTTGTGGACGACGGTGTTGCCGGCGGCCAGCGCGGGGGCGATCTTCGACGTCGAGAGGATCATCGGGAAGTTGAACGGGGTGATCGCCGCGACGACGCCCAGCGCCTCACGCCGGGTGTAGCCCAGGCCCGGGCCACGGATGCCGCGGGTCGCACCTTCGATCGCCCCGGCCAGGCCGGCGAAGTAGGAGAAGTGCTCGGCGGTCGTGTTGGCGTCGATCATCCGGGAGAAGGCGATCGGCTTGCCGGTGTCCAGGCTCTCCAGCCGGGCGAGCTCCTCGGCGTTCTCCTGGATCAGCTGGGCCGCCCGGTGCAGGATCGCGCCGCGGTCACGCGGGCTCATGGTCCGCCAGGGGCCGCTGTCGAAGGCCCGCCGCGCGGCCTGGACGGCGCGGTCGACGTCCTCGGCGGTCGCCTCGGCCACCGTCATGACGACCCGGCCCGTCGAGGGGTCCACCACGTCGCGCCGGTCGGTGCCCGTGCTGTCCTGCCACTGGCCGTCGATGTACAGCTGACCCGGCGGCAGCGCCACCTGCGCGGAGTGGGCCTCGACCAGCGTGTCGGAAGTGCTCATCATGTTCCTCTCGCCGGCGGCCCGTCCGGGCCGCCTGGTACGACGGTGCCGTCGCGGAACCGTCTGACGAGATCAACTGCCGATGAGCACCCGCGCTCAAGGGGGCTTCCGTCACACGAAAGCCGCTGGAGTTCCGCTATCGGCTCACTGGTCGACGGTGACGTCGTTGAAGGGCAGCCGGGGCTCCACCCACGGGAAGACGACGAACAGCAGCAGCGCGACCACGGCGAGCACCAGGACCAGCGCGATCGCAGCCTTGCTCGCCGTGCCACCGGGCAGCCGGCGCCAGATCCAGCCGTACACGGGTCCTCCTCAGCCTTCGGTGAGCGCGGGCGGGCCGTCGGGGGCGTCGGCCTTGCTGATGGGGCCGCCGTCCAGGACCGCGTGCACGATCAACCGTTGCCGCGCCGAGTACTTCGGGTGGCAGGTGGTCAGGGTCAGGTACGAGCCGGTGGGCGCCCCGGCCGCAGCGCCCCCCGGGGTCGGGGAGATCACCGCGACGTCGGTGGGGCGGACGATCTGCTGCCCCGGGATCCCGCTCGGGTCGGTCGTGTAGTCGCCGGTGGCCGGGTCGCCGAGCACCCGGTAGACGAACCAGCTGTCGGCGGTCTCCACCACGATGGGGTCCCCGGGGCGGAGCTTGTCGGCGTCCAGGAACGGGGATCCCTTGCCCACCCGGTGTCCGGCCAGCGCCAGGTTGCCGGGCTGCCCGGGCAGCGCCGTCCCGACGTAGTGGCCCGGCCCCTGGGAGAGCTGGTCCTCGTCGGTGCCCTCCAGGACCACCCGGGCGTAGTCCGCACCGAGCCGGGGGATGTGCAGGACGGCGAGCGGATCGCCCACCGGCGGCGCGACCGGCGTGGCCGTCGGCGCGGGGGCGTCGTCCCACTGCTGGTGGATCTGGTCGGTCAGCTGGTTCTGCTGACGGCCGTTGAGGAAGTCGGTCACGTAGACCTCGTAGACGACGAAGAGCAGCACGATCAGGCCGGCGGTGACCAGCAGCTCGCCGACGCCCCGGGCGAGGACCTGCCAGAGCGGGTCACGGCGACGGCCGGGCGCGGCGTCCTGCTCGGCGTCGTCCTGCTCGGCGTCGTCCTGGTCCCACTCGACGTCCGGCTCGGGTGCTCGGTGCCGAGCGGGGGCCAGGTCGGGCACCCGTTCCCACCGCTGGGTCCGGTCCAGCCCGAGGTCCCGATCCGGGTCCGCGTCGGTCATCCGCTCCCCCGTGTCCCGTGCTGCGTCGTCGGCACCGTGTCCGGGCCGCTGGCGATGCTAGGCGAGAGCGCGGCCCGCTCCGCGCGCCGCGCGGGGCCCACCGCCGGCGGAGGGCTCGTCCGCCGTCCGCGTGCGGATGTCGACGCCCGGAGGGTCAGCGCGGGCGGATCGCGCCGACGAGGTGCTCGGTGTCGGACGCGGCGTTGCGGACGGCGACGTCCCAGCCGCCCGGCGACACCTGGGCGGTCGACAGGGTCACTGTCGACGGCAGGAAGAGCGGCTTGCGGAACGCCACGTCGACCGTCAGCGCGTCGGGGAGCCGGCCGGACAGCGCCGCCAGCGCGCGGGCCTTCACCCACATGCCGTGCGCGATCGCCCGCTTGAAGCCGAACGCCTTCGCCGTCAGCCCGGACAGGTGGATCGGGTTCACGTCGCCGGAGACCTTGGCATAGCGACGGCCGGCGTCGTCGGGCACCCGCCACTGCGCGGCCATCCGGTCGAGCGCCCCGACCGACACCTCGACGTCCGCAGCCGGCGCCCCCTCGGGCGCATGCGCGCCGCGGGCCAGGTACGTCGACCGCCCCCGCCAGACCACGGCACCGCCGGCGGAGACCGCGGCACACAGGTCGACGGTCGCCCCGCTGCGGTGGGCAGCGAACCGCTCGGCCCAGACCTCCAGGTCCAGCGGCTCCCCCACCCCGATCGGCCGCTCGACCTCGATGCGGTTGCGCACGTGCACCAGCCCGGGCAGGGCCAGCGGGAACGACCGGTCGGTCATCAGCGCGACCTGCAGCGGGAACGCCAGCACGTGCGGGAACGTCACCGGCAGCGCGTCGGCCAGCGGGAAGCGGCAGACCCGGGCGTAACCGGCCAGCTGGGCCGGGTCGACCTGCACGCCCTCACGGGCCAGCCGGGTGTCGGGCAGGTCGCCGCCCCGGCCGCGCGCGGTGAGCGCGGCCCGGGCGAACAGCGCCGGCATGGCGGGCGCGTCCTCCAGCACGGTGCGGCTCATCAGGCCCCCAACATCGACTGGCCGCAGACCCGCACGACCTGCCCGTTCACGCCGCCACTGCCGGGCTGGGACAGCCAGGCGATCGTCTCGGCGACGTCGACCGGCAGGCCGCCCTGCTGCAGCGAGTTGATCCGGGAACCGACCTCGCGGGTGCCGAAGGGCATCTTCGCCGTCATCTCGGTGACGATGAAGCCGGGCGCGACGGCGTTGATCGTGGCGCCGCGCTCGGCGAACTCCGGCGCCCAGGAGCGCACCATCCCGATGATCCCGGCCTTGGACGCCGAGTAGTTGGTCTGCCCACGGTTGCCGGCGATCCCTGACTGCGAGCTCACGCAGACCACCCGGGCGTCCGGCTTCAGCACCCCGTCGGCGGCCAGCAGCGCGGCGGTGATGTCCAGCTGCGCCTGCAGGTTGACCGCCAGCACCGAGTTCCAGCGTGCGGCGTCCATGTTGACCAGCAGCTTGTCCCGGGTGATGCCGGCGTTGTGCACGACGACGTCGACCCCGCCGTGCCGCTCCCGCAGGTGCTCGACCAGCCGGGTCGGCGCGTCGTCGGAGGTGATGTCGAGCTGGAACGCCGTCCCGTTGATCTCGTTGGCGACCTCGGCCAGCGACTGCCCGGCGGCCGGGACGTCGACAGCGACCACGTGGGCGCCGTCGCGGGCCATCACCCGGGCGATCGCCGCACCGATCCCCCGCGCCGCACCGGTGACCACGGCGACCTTGCCGGCCAGCGGGCGATCATGCTCCTCACCGCCGGGCAGCTCGGAGGCCGACAGCGTCACGACCTGCCCGTCGACGTAGGCCGACCGGCCGGAGAGGAAGAACCGCAGCGGGCTGCCCAGCGAGCCCTCCGCACCGAACGGCACGTAGACGAGGTTCGCCGTCGAGCCGTTGAGCAGCTCCTTGCCGATGGACCGGACCAGTCCGTCCAGCGCCTGCCGGGCGGCGGCCTGCGCCGGGGAGGTCGCCTCGGCCGGCGGGTCGGCCAGGACGACGACGCGCCCCGACGCCCGCAGCCGCTTGATCGCCGGGCTGAGGAAGTCGTGCGCGCTGGCCAGATCGGCCGGGCCGGTGAGCCCGGTGGCGTCCAGCACGACGGCGCCGAACTTCTCCCCGTCGGACCCGCCGTCGGCGGCCACCGGCGAGACGACGGTGACCCCGGCGTCCTCGAGGAGCCCGGTCGCGATCTTCCGCAGCCGGCCCTCACCGGCCGAGCCGACCACCACCGGCCCGGGCAGCAGCGGCTGACCGGGCTCGTAGCGGCGCAGCACGGCCGGGCGGGGCAGGCCGAGGTTCTTGGTGATCGTCGTGCCGAGGCCGGAGTTGGCGAACTCGCGATACCAGTCACTCACGTGGGTGCGTCCTTCCGTGGGACAGGTTCACTTTCGGCGCCGAAAGTGAAGCCGGGCGGCTCACTTTCGGCGCCGAAAGTGAAGGGGTGGGGGTCAGCTCTCGAGGATGGCGACGACGCCCTGGCCGCCGGCCGCGCAGATGGAGATCAGGCCGCGCTTGCCGGGGCCCGCCTCGTGCAGCTGCTTGGCCAGGCTGGCCACGATCCGGCCGCCGGTGGCGGCGAACGGGTGACCGGCCGCCAGCGACGAGCCGTTGACGTTGAGCTTGGCGCGGTCGATCGAGCCCAGCGGCGCGTCCAGCCCCAGCTTCTCCTTGCAGAACGCCGGGTCCTCCCAGGCCTTCATCGTGGAGAGCACCGTGGAGGCGAACGCCTCGTGGATCTCGTAGAAGTCGAAGTCCTGCAGGGTCAGACCGTTGCGGGCCAGCATCACCGGCATCGCGTAGGCCGGGGCCATCAGCAGACCCTCGCCGCCGTGCACGTAGTCGACCGCGGCGGTCTGGGCGTCGACGAGGTGGGCGAGCACCGGCAGTCCGTGCTCGGCCGCCCACTCGTCGGAGGCGAGCAGGACGGCCGACGCCCCGTCGGTCAGCGGCGTGGAGTTGGCCGCCGTCATCGTGGCGCCCTCGCCCTGGCCGAACACCGGCTTGAGCTTCGCCAGCTTCTCCAGCGAGGAGTCCGGCCGCAGGTTCTGGTCGCGGGACAGGCCGAGGTAGGGGGTGACCAGGTCGTCGAAGAAACCCCGGTCGTAGGCAGCGGCGAGGTTGTGGTGCGAGCGGACGGTCAGCTCGTCCTGTTCCTCCCGGCCGATCTCCCACTCCTTCGCGGTGATCGCGGCGTGGTCGCCCATCGCCAGGCCGGTCCGCGGCTCGGCGTTGCGCGGGATCTCCGGCACCAGCTGGCCCGGGCGGATCCCGGCCAGCGCCTTGAGCCGCTGCGGCAGCGTCTTGGCCGAGTTCAGGCTGATCAGCACCCGGCGCAGGTCCTCGTTCACCGCGAGCGGGGCGTCGGAGGTGGTGTCCACACCCCCGGCGATGCCGGACTCGATCTGGCCCAGCGCGATCTTGTTGGCGACCAGGATCGCCGCCTCCAGCCCGGTGCCACAGGCCTGCTGGACGTCGTAGGCCGGGGTGGCCGCCGACAGCCGCGAGCCGAGCACGGACTCCCGGGTCAGGTTGAAGTCGCGGGAGTGCTTGAGGACGGCGCCGGCGACGACCTCACCGACCTGCTGGTCCTGCAGCCCGAAGCGGGCGACGAGCCCGTCGAGCGTGGCGGTGAGCATGTCCTGGTTGCTCGCCCGGGAGTACGCGGAGTTGCTGCGGGCGAAGGGGATGCGGTTGCCGCCGACGATCGCGGCCTGTCGGGTCTGCGCTGCCATCGGGGACCTCCGGAAGGGGGTGGTCGGGATTGCTCGGTACCGAGAGTATCAGGTACTGTCTGTCACATGAAAGCCGAGGCGGTGAGCCCGCCGTCGCAGGAGAAGATCGCCCACCGGCGTGATCGCCGCGACTCTAGGTGGGACGAGCACCGCCGCGTTCGTCGCGAGCAGCTGGTCGACGCCACCCTGGCCGCGGTCGGCAAGCACGGCGCCGGGGTCGGCATGGAGGAGATCGCCACCGAGGCCGGCACCAGCAAGACCGTCGTCTACCGGCACTTCGCCGACCGCAGCGAGCTCTACGTCGCGGTCTGCTCCCGGGTCGCCGAGCAGCTCACCCGCAAGCTGCGCGAGGCGATGGGCAGCAGCTCCGACCCGCGGCAGATGGTGGCGGCCGCCGTCGACACCTACCTGGCCTTCCTCGAGGCCGATCCCGAGGTCTACCGCTTCGTCGTCACCCACTCACCGGCGGGCGACGACGGCAGGGACCCGATCAGCAGCCTGTCCGACCTGGTCGGCGAGGAGGTCGGCACCCTGGTCGCCGGGTTCCTCGCCCGCGCCGGCCAGGACACCGCGCCGGCGGCCCCCTGGGGCCACGGCGTCATCGGCCTGGTCCGGGCCGCCGCCGACTGGTGGCTGCGCGCCGACCGCCCGATGCCGCGCGCCCAGCTCGCCACGCACCTCACCGATCTCGCCTGGGCCGGACTGTCCGGCGTCGTCACCCCGGCTCCACGAAACACCCTGGAGGAGACATGACCAGCACCCCCACGCCCCTCGGCCCCGTCGACCCGGCGCGCATCCAGGAGGTGCTCGACGGTCGCTGGGCCCACGTCCGCCAGGACGCCCGCGAGCAGCTCGGCGACCCCGAGTACGCCCCGGTCTACGGCGAGTCGATGACCGAGGCCCGCGAGCGGGTCACCGCCCTGGCGAAGAAGCTGGCGGGCACCGGCCGCGTCGCCCTCGGATTCCCGAAGGAGTACGGCGGCGAGGCCGACTCGGGCGGCTCGGTGACCTCGATCGAGATGCTGGCCTTCGGCGACCTGTCGCTGATGGTCAAGGCCGGCGTGCAGTGGGGCCTGTTCGGCGGGGCCGTGCAGGCGCTGGGCAGCAAGCGCCAGCACGACGTCTACCTGCCCGACATCATGAGCTTCGACCTGCCCGGCTGCTTCGCGATGACCGAGACCGGCCACGGCTCCGACGTCCAGCAGCTGCGCACGACGTGCACCTACGACCCGGCGACGCAGACGTTCGACCTGCACACCCCGCACGAGGCCGCGCGCAAGGACTACATCGGCAACGCGGCGAAGGACGGCCGGATGGCGGTCGTCTTCGCCCAGCTGATCACCGGGCGCGAGGGTCAGGCACGTGAAGGCAAGGGTGTGCACGCCTGGCTGGTGCCCATCCGCGACGAGGC
>JAOPVN010000286.1 GCA_025966175.1 Modestobacter sp.
CGGCGATCTCCAGGGCGTCGGGGCGCCACTGCACCCGCACCCAGGCGCGGCCGGCCGGGCCGGCGTGCTTGAGCACGTTGGTCAGCGACTCCTGCACGATCCGGTAGGCGGCCAGCTGGGGCCCGGCCGGCATCGGCACCGGGTTGCCCTCGACGATGAGGTCGACGTCCAGCCCGCTGGCCCGCACGTCGGCGACCAGCTGGTCGATGGCGGCGACGTCGGGCTGCGGGGCGAACTCCTGGGCGCCGTCCTCGCGCAGCACGCCGAGCAGCGCCCGCATGTCGGTCAGCGCCTGCCGGCCGGTCGCCGAGATCTGCTCGAGCGCCGCGGTGGCCGCGGCCGGCTCGTGCTGCCCGGCGTACCGCCCGCCGTCGGCCTGGGCGATCACCACCGACAGGGAGTGCGCGACGACGTCGTGCATCTCCCGCGCGATCCGGGCGCGCTCGGCGGTGGCCGCCAGCCGCATCTCCTGCTCCCGTTCCAGCTCCAGCAGCCGGGCCCGCTCCTGCAGGCCGGTCTCCTGCAGCAACCGGGAACGGCGCAGGTCGCCCAGCGCCCAGGCGGCCACCACCAGGACGCCGATCGAGCCGGCGCTGAAGACGAAGGCCAGCGGGTCGCGCTGGGCGAAGTAGACCCCGGCGGTCAGCACCGCGCCGACCAGCCCGGTGGCCAGACCGGCCCGGCTGGCCCAGCGCGGCGCGTAGGCGGCCAGCGCGTAGATCATCACGGGCGCGGTGAGGGTGCCGGGGAGGAAGGTGCCCGGGAGCGTCACCAGCTCGAGCAGGCAGGCGAGGACGACCACGGCGGCCGCGGGCACCGGTCGCCGGCGCCGCCAGGCCACGGGGATGACCAGCAGCAGGCCCAGGAGGAACGCGACCTCGGGGTGCGGGTCGAAGCTCTCGGCCGGCAGGACCACCACGGAGAGGGTCACCAGCGCGGCGATCGTGGCGTCGACGCCGAAGGGGTTGTCCCTGGTCCAGGCCGCCATGCGTTCGAGCAGCGGCTGGTCCATGTCCGAGAACCTAGGAGCCGGGCGGTCCGGCGTCGTCGTCCTGCGGGGTGAACCGCGCGTCCGCCCGCGGGATGACCCGCTCAGACCGCGGAGACGGTGATGCCGTCGGGTCCGGCGGCGAACCGGACGTGGGAGAGGTCCGGCGCGTGCGCGTCGGCGTCCAGCTCGGCGTGCGGGTGGGTGTCGCCGACCCCCAGCGTCGTGCAGCCCGCCGCGCGCGCCGAGGCCAGCCCGGCCGGCGCGTCCTCGACGGCCAGGCAGCGGGCCGGGTCGAACCCGAGGCGCCGGGCACCCAGGACGAAGGGGTCCGGCGCCGGCTTGCCGTGCTCGACGTCGTCGAAGGTGACGATCTCGCGGGGGTGGCGCAGCTGCGAGCCCGCCAGCCGGGCGGCCAGCAGCTCCCGGGTGCAGGAGGTCACGATCGCCACCCGGTCCGGGGGCAGCGCGGCGAGCGCCTCCGCGGTGCCGGGCAGCAGCTCGATCCCGTCGGCCGCGGCCAGCACCTCCAGGTGCTCGATCCGGGCCAGCGCGTCGGCCACCCGGTCGGCGGTCAGCAGTCCGGGGATCACCTGGGCGGCCGGGCGCCCGCCCAGGTCGGCCAGGTGCGCCGGGTCGACGTCGTGCTCGGTCGCCCAGAGTGCCCAGGCCTGCAGCGAGCCGGCCATCGAGTCGATCAGCGTGCCGTCCATGTCGAAGAGCACGGCGTCGAAGGTGCGCCCGCTCAGGGCCCCGAGGTCGATCACGAGGAGCATCGTCCCAGTCGGCGTCCCGCGCTCCTCGGTACCGTCCCCCGGGGTGACCTGGAGATCGCACCGGTCGCCCCGGAGGACGGCCCGGCACTGGTCGCGCGCAGCGGCAGCCGGATAGTCGGCTCGGTGCGCACCCGGGTCGTCGACGGCGTCCTGCACGTCGGCCGGCTGGTGGTCGACGGCGACGACGACGAACCCTAGGGGACGACGGTGACGGGCCAGCGGCCGATCCGGACCAGCCGCACCGCCACCGAGCCGATCACCCGGTGCCCGGCCTGCTCCGAGGCGCCGACCAGCACGGCGTCGGCGGGCAGCTCGTCGGCGATCCGGGACAGCACGGCCACCGGGTCGCCACGCACGCTGCGGTACTCCACCTCGATCCCCAGCCGTTCCGCGGCCGGCGCCAGCTCCCGGCGCAGCTCCGCGTCGACCTGGGCGGCGGCGTCCCGGGCGACGACCCCGGCCGACGGCACCCAGCCGGCCATCGCCGGGGCGGCCTCGGTGACGAAGACGGCGACCAGCCGGGACCGTTGCCGGCGGGCCAGCCCCGCGGCGTAGGCGGCGGCGCGCATGGAGGTCGGCGATCCGTCGACCCCGACGAGGATGACGCGCGGCCCGTCGGTGCCCCGTTCGAACTGCCCGGGGCCGGTCACGGGGTCGCTCCCAGCTCCCCGGCCGGCGCGGGGGAGCACGGTTTCCAGCCGTGGTCGTCCACGGCGAAGACGTCCTGCTGCACCGGCTCCGGCACCTCGGTGATGGACAGCGTCAGTGCCAGCGGCATCGAGAAACCCTCCCGCCCGTCGACCCTCACGCGGTGGGGTGTGCCCACGTCCACGCGGCTGTAGACCGGGTGGCTCGGGATGCTGAGCGCGAGCTGGACCTGACTGCCGGGGTAGTCCTTCTCGACGGCGTCGCGCAGCAGGGTCTCGGCCAGGTGGACCCGCCGGGCCGGCCCCGGCGGGTCCGCGCTCCGCGCGCTCGGGCGCGCGGTGGCCGTGTCGCCGGCCGCGGCGCGGTGGACGTCGATCCGGGAATCGGTCACCCGGTCATCTTGAGGGATCCGGGTCAGCCACAGACCCGCAGGTCCGGTGGGCGGGGACGGATCAGGCGGTGGCGCGCTGCTGCAGGGCGGCGGCCTGGTCGGCCGCCGCGCAGTCGGCCGCGAAGTCGGCCAGCGTCCGCCGCAGGGCCACCCCGAGCCGGTCGGCCCGCACGTGCAGCTCGTCGCGCAGCAGCAGCGGCAACCCGGCGCTGTCCATGACCGCCTGCTGGGCGAGGTCCTCGGCCAGCACCGCCTCCTCGAACGCCACCTCCGCGGCGACGACGTCCTTCGGGATCACCGCCGCCCCGTCGACGCCGCGCAGCAGCAGGCACGTGTAGATGCGCGTCGAGTCGCCGTCCTCGGGCTGCAGCAGGAAGAGGAGGGTCTTCACCGCACCCGTGTCCAGCTCCTCCAGCCGCAGCACCAGCTGGAACGGTGCCCGGTGGACGTAGGTGGCCCGGCGGCGCTGGCGCAGCGGGCGCTCGCCGCGGGCGACGCCGGGGTCCGCGGGGTTGTCGAACCACTGCTCCTGCACGCTGGTGAAGCCACCGGGCTCCGCGGTGACGTCGTAGGGCGGCACCTCCTGCTCGTCCGCGGCGCCGATGGTGGCGGCGTGCACGAAGGGGAAGTGCGCGACGTCGAGGAAGTTGTCGGCCAGCGGACCGGCCGGGGAGATGCTGCGGGCCGGCAGCAGCCAGGCGGTGGTGAACCGCGGATCCGTGGTCTCGGGCACGTCCAGCAGGTCGTGCTGCGGCTCCGCGGGGGCCAGCCAGATGACCCCGTGGCGCTCGGCGACGCCCCACGCCGGCCGCTCGGCGACCAGCGCCCCGTCGCGCCGGTGCACCGTCCAGGTGCGGCCGAGCAGCCGGACCTGCGCGTACCCGCCCTCGAGGAGTTCACCGGCCAGTGCGATGGGGTGCCAGGCGTGCTCGAGCGCCGGGTCGAGGTTGCCGAACACCGGCCCCCGCGGTCCGGGGAGAGCGGGCACCGGCTCCGGGACGGGCGTCGTAGCCCCGGTCCGCGGCGGCCGGGCGGCCGGCGTGCGGTCCGGGGCCAGCCACACCCAGCCGTCCCGCTCCTCCACCGCCCACGGCGCCGAGACGTCCGCCCGCGGCGGTGGGGCGCCGTCGGCGCCGAGGGACGGGATCTCGACGCAGCGGCCCTCGGCGTTGAACTGCCAGCCGTGGTACGGGCACTGCAGCCGGCAGTCGACCACGGTCGCCGTCGCCAGCGGGACGAGCCGGTGCGGGCACCGGGCGGACAGTGCGGTCACCTCGGCCCCGGGACGCAGTCGGACGACGACGTAGGCCTGGCCGGCCGCGCCCACCGAGCGAGGCGTCGTGCCCACCTCGTCGGACCGGGCCACCGGGTACCAGCCGGACGTCGTCCCGGTGCGGGTCCGGGAGCTCGCGGTCCTGGAGATCGCCATGCACCCATGGCACCAGCTCGCCGTTACCCAGGCGTTGCACCTGCGTGCAGTTCAGGGGTCAGCCGTGCGTCGCTGTCGTTCGATCACCATCGGATCACGTCATCTCCCATTGCGACGCCCCACGACCTAAAGTGACCGCGATCACCACTCAGGCGACGCACAGTGAGGTGCTCCCATGACCCCACCGACCGACCGGAAGCTCTTGACCCCCGAGGAGTACCGCCAAGCGCAGGACTCCCCGGAGTTCACCGAGCTGCGCCGCCGGTTCCGCAGCTTCGCCGTCCCGATGACGGTGGCCTTCCTGGCCTGGTACCTGCTCTACGTCCTGCTCTCCAGCTACGCCCACGACTTCATGTCCACCGAGGTCTTCGGCCACGTGAACATCGGGATCCTGCTGGGCCTGGGGCAGTTCGTGACGACGTTCCTGATCACGCAGCTCTACGTCCGGCACGCCGCGCGCAGCACCGACCCCATCGCCGACGAGATGCGTGAGCGCCTCGAGGCCCACGAGTTCGCCACTCCGCAGCGTGAGGAGCCCACCCGTGGCTGACCTGCTCGCCGCCGACGCCGGGACCATCGGCGAGCCGGCCATCAACATCTCGATCTTCGGCGTCTTCGTCCTGATCACGCTGGTCATCACTTTCCGGGCCAGCCGCAACAACAAGAGCGCCGCGGACTTCTACGCCGCCGGCCGCAACATCAGTGCCACCCAGAACGGGCTGGCGATCGCCGGTGACTACCTCTCGGCCGCGTCGTTCCTGGGCATCGCCGGGGCCATCGCCGTCTACGGCTACGACGGCTTCCTGTACTCGATCGGCTTCCTGGTCGCGTGGCTGGTCGCGCTGCTGCTCGTCGCCGAGCTGCTGCGCAACACCGCCCGGTTCACCATGGCCGACGTCCTGGCCTTCCGGATGCGGCAGGGGCCGGTGCGCACGGCGGCCGCGATCTCCACCCTCGTGGTGAGCCTCTTCTACCTGCTGGCCCAGATGGCCGGCGCCGGTGGCCTGGTCACGCTGCTGCTCGGCGTCAGCGGTGAGGCGGCGCAGGCGGTCGTCGTCGTGGTCGTCGGCGCGCTGATGATCTTCTACGTGCTGGTCGGCGGCATGCGCGGCACCACGTACGTGCAGGTCATCAAGGCGTCGCTGCTCATCATCGGCGCCCTGGTGATGACGGTGTGGGTGCTGGCGAAGTACGGCTTCAACCTGTCCTCGCTGATCGGCGGGGCGATCGAGTCCGGCGGGCAGGCGGTCGCCGAGCCGGGTGCCCAGTACGGCCTGACCAACGTGACCAAGCTGGACTTCATCAGCCTGGGGCTGGCCCTGGTGCTCGGCACCGCCGGCCTGCCGCACGTGCTCATGCGCTTCTACACCGTGCCCACGGCCAAGGACGCCCGTCGCTCGGTGGTCTGGGCGATCTGGCTGATCGGCATCTTCTACATCTTCAGCCTGGTCATCGGCTACGGCGCCGGTGCGCTGGTCGGCAAGGAGGAGATCCTCGCCGCTCCGGGTGCGGTCAACGCCGCGGCTCCGCTGCTGGCCTTCGAGCTCGGCGGCACGGCGCTGCTGGGGATCATCTCCGGCGTCGCCTTCGCCACCATCCTGGCCGTCGTCGCCGGTCTGACGATCACCGCGTCGGCGTCCTTCGCGCACGACATCTACGCCTCGGTGATCAAGAAGGGCCAGGCGCCGCCGAACTCCGAGGTCAAGGTCGCCCGGATCACCGCGATCGTGATCGGTGCGGTCGCCATCGGGCTGGGCATCCTGGCCCTGCAGGCGGGGCTCAACATCGCCTTCCTGGTGGCCCTGGCGTTCGCGGTGGCCGCGTCGGCGAACCTGCCGACCATCCTCTACACGCTGTTCTGGAAGAACTTCACCACCCAGGGCGCGCTGTGGTCGATCTACGGCGGGCTCATCGCCTGCGTCACGTTGATCATCTTCTCCCCGGTGGTCTCCGGGGCGGCGGTCAACCCGACGACCGGGAAGTCCACGTCGCTGATCCAGGACGTCGACTTCCACTGGTTCCCGCTCAACAACCCGGGGCTGGTCTCGATCCCGCTGTCGTTCCTCCTCGGCTGGCTGGGCACCAAGCTGTCCAAGGAGCGGCCGGACGTCGACAAGTACGCCGAGCTCGAGGTCCGGTCGCTGACCGGCATCGGCGCGGAGAAGGCGGTTCCGCACTGAAAAAGGACCCTCCTGCCCCCACCTTCGGCCTCGCTGCAGGGGCCCGCGGCGAGCTTGCGAGTCGTGGGGGGCAGCGAGGTCCTTTCTCAGGCGGTCGCAGCCGGTGCTGGGGTGGCCGTCTCCTCGGGCAGCACGGCGTCGACGGCGATCGTGTCGACCGCGACCGTGGCGGCGGC
Source organism: Modestobacter sp. (assembly GCA_025966175.1). Lineage (GTDB taxonomy): Bacteria > Actinomycetota > Actinomycetes > Mycobacteriales > Geodermatophilaceae > Modestobacter. The sequence goes on from JAOPVN010000286.1 coordinate 6,589, forward strand.
GACCGCATCGGTGGCCGAGCGGCGCCGGCGGACGACGGAGCGGCTGACCAGGCCGGTCAGCACGGCGCAGCCGGCCACGGTGTGCTGCCCGGGAGCGGCCAGCGCGACGGCGACCGCCGCGGCGTAGACGACCGAGAGCAGCACGGCGGCGACCCGCAACCGGCCGCTCAGGTGCAACGACGGAACACGCAGCGCTGACAGGGGCGGCGCGGGGACGGACAGGTGCACGGCAGTACCTCCGGCGGGTTGGTCGAGCGCCCGCCGGGCCGGCGTCCCAGGACCGCTCGGGAGCGGAGCCGGGGCGCCGGCACGGCGACGGCGCGGCGGGTGCCTTCCGCGGCGGACCACGGAAGGCGGCACCTCACTTGAGGGCGTCCTTCGCCTTCTGGAGGAGTCCGGACATCGGGGCCGGCGGCGTGCCGTACAGGCGGGGGTCACCCGGCGGCAGGATCGGGGCGTCGGCGGTCGCCGCGATCGGGGCGGCCCGGAGCACGTTGTCGGTCCCGTCCAGCGCCGGCCCGTTGGCCCAGCGGCCGCTGGCGGCCTCGGGGCCGTCGGAGGCGTCGATGAACGTGTACGCGAACTCGGGCAGCTCCTCCTCCAGCGGGAATGCCTCGGGCACCGGGATGCCGTCGAGTCCGTCGGCCTTGAGCTCCTCCATGGCGGCCAGCCACTGCTGCTGGTGCATGTGGTCGCGGGTCAGCAGGAAGCGCAGGAGGTCCTTCACGCCCGGGTCGTCGGTCATGTTCCACAGCCGGGCCACCTGGAGGCGGCCCTGCATCTCCGCGGTGGCGTTGTAGGAGAAGTCCGCGTACAGGTTCCCGCTGGCCGTGACGTACGCGCCGGTCCAGGGGTTGCCCATGCTGTCCATGTAGGACGCCCCGCCGCCGTTGACGAGCGGGTGCTGCGGGTTGTGCTGGCCGTAGCCGGCCGCCGCCTCCTTGGTCCGGTCCGCGGCGTCCGGCTTGAGCGGCATGTGGTCCAGCAGCCGGTCGATGCAGGTCACGATCATCTCGACGTGGGCCAGCTCCTCGGTGCCGATGGCCAGCAGCATGTCCTTGTACTTGCCGGGCAGTCGGCAGTTCCAGCCCTGCAGCAGGTACTGGGTGGCGACGGTCATCTCGCCCCACTGACCGCCGAGCACCTCCTGCATCTTGCGGGCGAAGTCCGGGTCGGGGCCGTCGGGCTTGGCCTCGAACTGCAGGGCGTGGGTGTGCGTGAACACGGGCGTCTCCCTCTGCGTGGTCGCTGTCGCCGCCCTCGCGGTGACACCACTGAGATGCCCGCGCCCACTGTCACCCCCGTGCCGTCCGGTGGCCCCCCGGTGCCAACCCGGTGACGTGCTGGAGCGGCCCACGTGCCGGGTCCCCTCCGGCCCTTCTGCAGGGGCCCGCCGCGAGCTCGCGAGCGGTGGGGGGCAGGAGGGTCCTCTTTCAACGGTCGGGCAGCCGGACGACGAGGGTGAACGCGCCATCGGCAGCCTGCGCCCACGCCAGTCGCCCGCCCAGTTCCCGGGTCTGCCGCTGCACCGACCACAGCCCGAGCCCGTCGAGGTCCACCGGCGGGGTCTGCCGGCTCAGGTGGCACAGCACGGTGTCGGCCGGCACCCCCGCCTGGGTCACGGCCAGCTCCACCCACCCGGCTCGGCGGTCGGCGCGCAGCCGCACGGGCCGGCCCTCCCCGTGCCGGTGGGCGTTCTCCAGCAGGTTGGTGAGGATCCGCTGCACCCGGGCGTCGGCCACCGACACGTCGGCGGTGCCGTCGCCCAGCTGCACGAACAGCTGGTGCGGCGGCAGGCCGGAAGCGGCGACGGAGGCGTGGAGGACGTCGACGAGGCGCCGGCTGCCCCGTCGCTCGGGAGCCCCACCGGTGGCGTTGGCGGTACGCAGCATGGAGGACAGGTGCCGGGCCTGGGCGCGGGCCAGCTCGAGCAGCTCCGGGCGGCCGGGGGCCTCGCCGTCCAGCCGGGCCAGCACCGCCTCCAGCGCGGCCAGCGGGCTGCGCATGTCGTGACACATTGCCCGCACCAGGGCGTCCCCCGGGCTCACCGCATCGGTCGGGCGGTGAGGCAGCTGGCTGCGCAGTGTGCGCAACAGCTCGCTGAGCAGGCCGGACAACATGACAGGACGTGTGTCGGCAGCGAGAGTCACGGGCACCTCCGGGAGTGCGGTCGGTCAGCCACGCCGGGCGCGGCCGAACTCGTGGGAGTGACGTGGAGGGATTCGACGTCGGTGCCGCTGCTGAGCACCGTCCCCCCGTGGACGTGGTGGTCATCGACGACCACCCGTTGTTCAGTCGGGGTCTGTCCTTGCTGCTGCCGCCGGAGAGCGGCGGTCGGGTGCGCGTGGTCGGCACCACCGAGGACGCCTCGGCCGGCGCGGCACTGGTGCGCCGGCACCACGCGGACGTCGCCGTCGTCGACCTGCACATGCCCCCACCCGGGGGCGCCCGGGCCATCGCGGCGATCCGCCGCGCGGAGCCGATGGTCCGGATCGTCGCGCTGTCCGGGCTGGCGGAGGCCGACGCGGCGCTGGAGGCGTTGCGGGCCGGCGCCAGCGGCTTCCTGCCCAAGACGACGACGCCCGAGGCGCTGGTCCGCCCGCTGCTCGCCGTCCTCGACGGCTGGTCGGTCATCCCGGAGTCGCTGCTGCGCCAGCTGCTGGACGACGCGGCCCCCACCGCCGACCAGGGCATCGCCGCCCGGCTGTCCGCCGACGACCGCCGTCTCTGGCGGCTGGTGGCCGCCGGCACCAGCACCGTGGACATCGCCACCGCGCTGCACGTCTCGGAACGCACCGTGAAGCGGCTGGTGGCCAACCTGCTGCGCCAGCTCCGGGTCGGCACCCGGGTCGAGGCCGCCGCGCTCGCCGGCCGGGTCGGCCTGGGCGACGACGGCACGACGCGCTGACCGGGCCGGGGACGGGGCGCGGGCGGGCATCACGCGCGCCATACCCGGCCCGTTGACCAGCACTCTCGGACCGAAAAGTTCCGTAAGCGTCGGATCGTCATCGCTAGTGTCCGCACATGGCCGCACGCATCGTCCTGTTCGGCGCCACCGGTCACACCGGCGGCCGGACGGCCCAGGCCCTGGTGGACCGGGGCGCCCGACCGGTGTTGGCCGGACGGGATCCCGGCCGGCTGGCACCGCTGGCCACCCGGCTCGGTGCGGACGGCGGCCCCCTCGAGATCGCGACCGCCGACGTCACCGACACCGCCTCGGTCCGGGGGCTGGTCGGCCGCGGCGACGTCCTGGTGACGACGGTGGGCCCGTTCCTGCGCCTCGGCGAGCCCGCGGTGGCCGCCGCCACCGACGCCGGCGCGGTCTACCTGGACTCCACCGGCGAACCGCCGTTCGTGCGCCGGGTGTTCGAGGAGTTCGGCCCCCGGGCCGAGCGCTCCGGCGCCGCGCTGCTGACCGCGTTCGGGCACGACTACGTCCCCGGCACGCTGGCCGGCGCGCTCGCGCTGGCCGAGGCGGGGGAGCGGGCGCACCGGCTCGACGTCGGCTACAGCCTGGACGGCGTGCGGGGCCAGGGCTTCTCCCGGGGCACGCTGGTCTCCCTGCTCGGGGTGCTGCTCGAGCCGGGGTTCGCCTGGGACGGCGGCCGGCTGGTCACCGAGCCGACCGGGGCGCGCACGTGGCGCTTCGACGTCGCCGGCCGGACCCGCCGGGGGCTGTCGGTGGGCGGCTCGGAGCACCTGACCCTGCCCGGCCTCGCGCCGACGCTGCGCGAGGTGGGCGTGTACCTGGACTGGTTCGGCCCGGTCACCGGGCTCGCGCACCGGCTGGCGCCGGCCACCCCGCGGCTGGCCCGGCTGCCAGGCGCCGCGACCGGCGTGGCGCGCATGGCCGACCTGGTCGGCCGCCGCTTCGCCGAGGCGCCGAGCACGCAGGGCGAGGTGCGCACCCACGTCGTCGCCGAGGTCCGGGACGCCGCCGGGCACCGGGTGGCCAGGGTGCAGCTGGCCGGCCCCGACCCGTACGCGATGACCGCGGACCTGCTGGCCGAGGCGGCGGTCCGGGCGGCCGGCGGCGGGGTCACCGGGGTGGGCGCGCTCGGCCCGGTGCAGGCCCTCGGGCTCGACGGGCTGATCACCGCGGCGGCCACCGCCGGCCTCGTCCGGATGTGAGCGAGCGGCTGGCCTGCGTCGACATCGGTTCCACCTGGACCGAGGCGGCGCTGGTCGAGCCGCCCGCCGGCCGGCTGATGGAGACCCGGCAGGCGCCGACCACCCCCTCCGACGCCGTCGCCGGCGTGCTGGCCGCCACCGAGGGGTGGGGTGCGCCGGTACGCGCCTGCTCCAGCGCCGGTGGTGGGGTACGAGGATTCACGAGACGGGATTGGAGGCGCGCTCCCAGCCCCCGAGGGCGGTCGACAATCGGCTGACTCGAGCGAACCAGGGGCAGACCCGGACAGTTCCTTCTCTCTGCGCGCCCCTACTGCGTGCGGGCCTTGCGCCACCCTCGAGAACGCATGAGGCCTACCGCCAAGGCCGTAGGCCCAAGACACAAGGCGACCCAGCCGACAGCCCAGTCGCGGCGCAAGGATGTGGTAGTCGATACAGGCGTCAGCGTCTGATGCTTGTCCCCCGCTAGGCAATCGACGGAAGGAGGATTGTAGTTGTCCACGACCCGGATACGCTCGCGTAGCGCCGAAATGTCTCCGGTCATGCCGAGCGCGCTGGCGCAGTTCACCGTGGACCCTTCCGCGAATACTGTGAATTCGACCTCTGACCAAAAGATGAGGAGGGCCGAAAATCCCACGACAGAGAGGGCTGTTCCCGCCACGGGGAACGGGTTCTTCATCGAGGCGATCGTCCGATGACTCAGCAGCAACCCTGTCACTGCAATGAGCGCTAGAAGTGCCGACGAGGTCGGTGACATGGTGAACCCCCTTCAGGCTCCAGCGCCACCCGGTGTTGGAGAGCCTGCAAAAAGTGCTGGAGCGGCGTCGTCGAGCATGTCGTCAGTCATCTCGAACGTTCCCTCCATGCGATAGACCTGTCCGCGAGGAACAGCGATGGCTGGATTCGCCGCATGAAAGGTGTCGCGGGCAGCCTCGAGAACGTTGTTCCAAGATCCATTGAACCGACGACTAGAGAAATCCATGTGTCGTTTGCGCCGGCGCCTGCGGGCCGAGGCAGCCCACGCCCCCGGTGGGCGAGCGCGCGTGGGGTCGGCCTGGTGATGCTCTCCGGCGGGGTGTTCCGGCACGCGGACCCGCCCGCGGCTGCTGCCCGGCTGAGTCAGCCCACCCGGATGCCCAGCTCGGCGGCCATCCCGGCCGCCCAGCCGGTCAGCTGCTCGCCGCTGATCGTGCAACCGCGCAGGTCGGCGACGCCGTCCAGCCGCTCGACCTCCGCGCCGCGCAGGTCGACCGTCCGGTTGCGGGCACCCTCCAGCACCAGCGAGGTGACCGTGCAGTCGACCAGCCGGACGTCGCGCAGGTCGGCGCCGCTGACGTCCAGCTCGCCGATGCTGCAGCCGGTCAGCGTGACGTCGGCCAGCGTCGCGCCGCGCAGGTTGAGGAAGTCGACCTTCAGGCCCTCCAGGCCGACCCGGGTGAGCTCGGCGCCGTGCGCGGTGAGCGCGCCGAACCGCCCGCCCACGGCGACGACGTCCAGCAGCGTGGCGTCGACCAGCGACCACGCCGGCGCGCGCAGGTCGGTCAGCAGGCAGCTGGCCAGCCGGGCCCGGTCGAAGACGACGCCGGCCACGTCGCAGTCGGCGAACACGCACTCCAGGAACCGGGCGCCGGTCGCGTCCCCGGTGAGCTCGAGGCCGGTGAAGCGCAGGCCGTCGGCGGTGCCCCCGCCGGCCAGCTCCGGTCCCGGGGCGTCGTCCAGGCCGGGCAGCAGGGCCTGCAGGTCGTCGGCGTCGATCGGCACGGCGGCCATCCTGCCCCGCTCAGCCGGACAGTGCGGATGACCCGGACAGTGCGGATGACCAGGAACCCGATGCCGCGCGGGCGAACGCGGCGGCCTCGTCGGCGGCCATGTCCACCGCCGCGTAACCACCCCGGCCGGCCCCCACGCAGGCCAGGACGGTGGCCAGCCCGGCCCGGCGCTGGACGATGGTCTGCCGCACCTGCCAGCCCACGACGGCGCGCCGCTGCAGCACGGTGTGCTCCCGGACCAGCCAGCCCGAGCGCACCGCGAACGAGTTCGGACCGGCCGCGTGGCCGAGTGCGGCGTAGCGCGCCCGACCCAGGGGGACCCCCAGGGCGGTGAGGACGGCGCCGGCGACCGGCACCCACCACCAGCCCAGCGTTGCGGTGAGCACCGACCCCACGGCCAGCACCAGGACGCCGGCGGCGCACGACCGGACCACACTGCGCCGGCGCGCGGCCGGCGGGTGCACCCGCAGCGGCCCCGGGTCCTCGACCAGCCGACCGGCCAGGGCCCAGGCCTCCGAGCGCGGCCCCAGCGGGAGCAGCTGGCCACGGCGGGCGGCGTCGCCCAGGCCGGTGACCAGGGCGCTGGCCCGGGCGGCGCCGACCAGGCGCATGCCCAGACCCTGGCTGACGGTGCTGCCGCGGATCCGGTCGATCTCCAGCTCCGTGTGCCGGCGGGTGAGCAGCCCGCGGACGGCGATCAGGGACCCGCCGCGGCGGACCAGCCGGAACCGCCAGTTGACGACCACGCAGCCCACGACGGAGCCGGCGATCAGCACGAGAGCGGCGGCGAGCAGGAAGAGCACCACCACCGAGGTGCCCGGCAGGTCGGGCCGGCCGAGGTCCGGCTTCCACCGCTGCGGCACCTCGTCGAGCACCCGGAACAGGGCGCCGACGGCGGCCAGCGGCACGGCCAGGTAGCTGCCCACCAGGGGCGCGTAGCGCAGCCAGCGGGGGTCGAAGCGGGTGAGCTCCTCCTCCGGTTCGGCGGCGGGCACCTCGCCGTCCGGTGCGGCCGGCGCGCCGGCCGGGACGCGGCGGGCCAGCAGCCGGGTGCGCAGCCGGTCGCCCTCGGCGCGGGGGACGCCGTCGACGACGAGCTCCTCCTGCTTGCCCCCGATCGAGCCGGCGGCGGCGTCGATGCGCACCCGGACCAGCCCGAACAGCCGGTGCAGCGCCGGTGCCTCGACCTCCACGCCGCGGATCCGGTCGATCGGCACGGTGCGCACCGACCGGGACAGCAGACCGCGGGTGACGACGACGGACGTCTCGCCGTCGGCGTAGCTGAACCGCCACCAGGAGAGCGCCGCCCACAGCAGGGAGAGCAGGGTGACGCCCACGACCAGCGCCACGACGGTGGCCGGGCCGTCGAGACCGCGGCCGGCGATGACCGCCAGCACCACGGGGACGAGGCCGCGCGCCTGCTTGAAGGTGATCGTGTGCAGCAGCAGGACCCACGGGGAGGTGCGGCGCCCGGCGGGCTCGCCCGGACCCGTCATGTGGCCTCGTCCCGCACCAGCTCCGCCCGCCGCGCCAGGTCGTCGGCGACCCGGCGGGCGACGTCGGCCTCCAGGTGCGGCACCCGCACCGTGCCCTGCGAGGACGCGGTGAGCACCGCCACGCTGGCCAGCCCGAAGACCTGCTGGACGACGCCGCGGGTGACGTCGACGGTCTGGATCCGGGAGACGGGAACGAGGGTCCAGGTGCGGGTCAGCCAGCCGGTGAGGGTGTAGACGGCCTCGCCGGTGACCTCCCAGCGGTGGACGCGGTAGCGCAGCCGTGGCCGCACCCCGATCGTCACGACGCCGTGGACCACCACGAACGCCGGACCGGCCCAGCGCACGACGGGAACGACCCAGCCCGCGTCACCGGGGACGAGCAGCAGGAATGCGGTGACCGCCAGGCCGTAGACGACCGTGCCGAGGACGCCCTGGGCCACCCAGAGCCGGATCGCCGACCGGGACAGCGACCAGGCGGGGTCCCGGACGGGGGCCGGCGGGAGAGGGGACATCGCCGCTCATCCTGGCAGTGCCCCGGCCGCCCGTGGGCCGCACCGCCGGTGACCCACGGGCCTGCGTGGAACGATGGAGGGCGTGATGATGCCCCAGCAGGTGCCGACCGTGCCCGCCGCCGAGGTCCCTGCCGACGCCGTCGTGCTCGACGTGCGCGAGGACGAGGAGTGGACCGCCGGGCACATCGAGGGCGCCACCCACATCGCGATGGGCGACGTCCCGGCCCGCCTCGGCGAGGTGCCCGAGGGCGAGCCGCTCTACGTGACCTGCCGCAGCGGCGGGCGCTCCGCGCGGGTGACCGCCTGGCTGAACCAGAACGGCTACGACGCGGTGAACGTCGGCGGCGGCATGGGGGACTGGGACGCCGCGGGGCGGCCGATGGTGAGCGAGACCGGCCGGCCCCCGTACGTGGTCTGAAAGAAGCCCCCCTCCTACCCACCCCTCGCACGCTCGGGGCGGTGCCCGGGAGGGGGTTACCGCTGGGCCCCCGCGATCATGAGCCCAGTGGGTATTCGGCGAACCGGCTGCGCAGGTCCTTCTTGGAGAACTTGCCGACGCTGGTCTTGGGCACCTCGTCGATGAACTCCACGGCGTCGGGGAGCCACCACTTGGCCACCAGCGGGGTGATGTGGTCGAGGATCTCCTGCTCGGTCGCGGTCTCACCCGGCTTGAGGACGACGCAGGCCAGTGGCCGCTCGTCCCACTTCGGGTGCGGGATCGCGACGACGGCGGCCTCGGCGACCGCCGGGTGGCTCATGATCGCGTTCTCCAGGTCGACCGAGGAGATCCACTCGCCGCCGGACTTGATCAGGTCCTTGGTGCGGTCGGCGATCCGGATGTTGCCGAACTCGTCGAGCGCGGCCACGTCCCCGGTCTTCATCCACCCGTCGGACGTCGACAGCTCCACCCCGGCATCGGGGTTGTAGTAGTCCTTCGCGCACCACGGGCCGCGCACCTGCAGCTCGCCCGTCGCGGCGTCGTCCCACGGCAGCTCGTCGGTCGTGCCGGCCTCCACGATCCGTGCCTCGACGCCGAAGAGCGGGATCCCGGCCCGGGCCCGCCGGTCGGCCCTGGTGTTCTCGTCGGCCTCGGCGTAGCGGGCGGCCAGCGTGCCGCCGGAGGCGACCGGGTGCGTCTCCGTCATGCCCCAGGCCTGGTACAGCGGGAGGCCGACCTGTTCGCGGTAGGCCTCCGACAGCGCCCTGGGCACCGCCGAGCCGCCGCAGCCGATCTTGCGCAGCCGGTGCTCGCGCCCGGCCAGGTGGGGCAGTGCGCCCTGGAAGATCGTCGGCACTCCGGCCGTGAACGTGACGCCCTCGTCGATGATCAGGTCGGCCAGGGCCTGGGGCTGCATCATCGCGCCGGGGAAGACCATCGCCGCGCCGGCGGCCGGGGCGGCGTGCGCGATCCCCCAGGCGTTGGCGTGGAACATCGGCACGATCGGCATCGCGACGTCCTCGATGCCGATGCCGAAGCCGTTGGGGGAGATGACCGCCATGGTGTGCAGCACCGTCGAGCGATGGCTGTAGACCACGCCCTTGGGGTTGCCGGTGGTACCGCTCGTGTAGCACATCGAGGCCGCGGCGTTCTCGTCCGTGGTGTGGAACTCGACCGGTTGGGCGTCGGCCAGCAGCGCCTCGTAGTCCAGCACCCGCGGGTCGTCGGGGATCTCGTTGTCGCCGCCGTCGTCCATGACGATCACGTGCTGGACCGTCTTCATCGTGTCGATCAGCGGCCACAGCAGCGGGAGCACGGTGCGGTCGACGAAGACGACCTCGTCCTCCGCGTGGTTGGCGATGTAGGTCAGCTGCTCGGGGAAGAGCCGCACGTTGAGCGTGTGCAGCACCCGGGCGGTGCAGGGGGCGGCGAAGTAGAGCTCCAGGTGGCGGGCGGAGTTCCAGGCGAAGGTGCCGACCCGGCCACCGGCGCTGACGCCGAGGGTGTCCAGCACGCCGCCCAGGCGGCGGGTGCGGTCGGCCCACTCCGCGTAGGTGGTGCGCACCTTGCCACCGGGGTTGTTGGTCACGATCGGGACGTCGCCGTGGTGCTGCTCGGCGTGCCGGAAGATCGTGTCGATGGTGAGGGGGACGTCCTGCATCAACCCGCGCATGGGCGCATGGTGCCAGTGACCCGGCTCACGAACCACCCGTGCCGGCGTCGCTGACGGCGGGCGGCCCACCCCGGGTGAGTGAGGGGCGCCCGCATCGGGCCCAGGCGGGGGCCTCGCATGAACGGACCGTTACGCGACCGTGACGATCAACTTGTCGGCAGGGGCTTGACGTCACCAGGTTGTTAGCGCTCACACTGTGTTGACCCGCACAGATGCGGGCCTGCGCCAGTCGGGCGGCAGATGTCTCGAAGGAGAGATGTGGCAGTGAACAAGAAGCTGGGGCTGACCGCCCTGGGTGCCGCGCTGGCGATCGGCCTCACGGCCTGTGGCGGCAGCGGAGCCGGCGCCAACTCGAACACGGCGGACCAGAGCGCGTCCGACCTCACCATCGGTGTCTCGATGCCGACCCAGACCTCCGAGCGTTGGATCGCCGACGGCAACTCCGTGAAGGAGCAGCTGGAGAAGGAGGGCTACAAGGTCGACCTGCAGTACGCCAACGACGACATCCCGACCCAGGGCCAGCAGGTCGACCAGATGATCACCGAGGGCGCCGACCTGCTCATCGTCGCCGCCATCGACGGCACCGCGCTGAGCAGCCAGCTGCAGGCGGCCGCGGACGCGAGCATCCCGGTCATCAGCTACGACCGGCTCATCCGCGACACCGAGAACGTCGACTTCTACGTCAGCTTCGACAACTACAAGGTCGGCGTCGCGCAGGGCACTGCGCTGCTGGCCGGCCTGGGCGTCACCGACAAGGACGGCAAGAAGGCCAACGCCACCGGGCCGTTCAACATCGAGCTGTTCGCCGGCTCGCTGGACGACAACAACGCGCACTTCTTCTTCGACGGCGCGATGGACACCCTCAAGCCGTACATCCAGGACGGCACCCTGGTCGTGAAGTCGGGTCAGACCGACATCGAGCAGGCGGCGATCCTCCGCTGGCAGCAGGAGACCGCGCAGAAGCGCATGGAGGACCTGCTGACCGGCAGCTACAACGACGGCTCGAAGATCGCCGGCGTGCTCTCGCCCTACGACGGCATCTCGCGCGGCATCATCACCGCCCTGCAGAACGCCGGCTACGGCCAGGGCAGCCCGATGCCGGTCGTGACCGGTCAGGACGCCGAGATCGCCTCGGTCAAGCTGATCAACGACGGTGTCCAGAGCTCCACGATCTTCAAGGACACCCGCAAGCTCGCCGAGCAGGCCGTCACCGCGGCCAAGGCGTTCCTCGAGGGCAACAAGCCCGAGGCGAACGACACCAAGACCTACGACAACGGTGTCAAGGTGGTCCCGTCCTACCTGCTGCCCGTCGAGACGGTCTACAAGGACGACATCAAGTCCAAGTTGATCGACAGCGGCTACTGGACGGCCGACGAGGTCGCCAAGGGCCAGTCGAACTGACGTCCGCCCCCACAGTCCCGGCCGGGCTCGGCAGCACGACTGTCGAGCCCGGCCGGTACCACCTCCCGACCCTGCTCTCCGAACAGGTCGGGACAGCCCGGGCAGCCGGGCACCCCAACAGCTGACCGGGTGGCGCACACCCGGTCCGACACCCCTGCAGAGAGGGCGAGGACGACGGCGTCCATGGACGACAACATCCTGGAGATGCGCTCCATCACCAAGACGTTCCCCGGCGTGAAGGCGCTGTCGGACGTGTCACTCGCGGTGCGGCG
>JAOPVN010000310.1 GCA_025966175.1 Modestobacter sp.
GGACGGCGGCCGGGACTCGCTCGGCTACTTCGCGACGCGCCGGGACAAGTCGGTGGTCTTCGGCCCAGGTCGACGGGCGGCGGTGACCCACCGCGTCATCGCCTCGGTGAGCCTGGCGTCCGGCGACCCGGTCGGGGATCCCGACGAGTGGCCGCCGGCCATCCGGAACTGGCTGGCCGAAGCCCGGTCCTACGGGTGGTACCCGGCGGCGCTCGGCGCCAGCGAGGAGGCGGCGCGCGCCTACGTCGCCGCGGGCCTGAAGGCCGTTCCGCTCGGCGACGAGGCGATCGTCGACGTCCGCAGCTTCTCCCTGCGCTCCGCTGCCCTGCGACCGGTCCGGCGGGCCGCTGAACGGATCGCCCGGGCCGGGTACCAGGTGCGCATCGTCAGGCACGGTGACCTCTCCGCCGAGGAGCTCGTCGAGATGGCCCGGAAGGCCGAGGGATGGCGCGGCAACGAGCCGGAACGCGGCTTCTCGATGGCGCTCAACCGGCTGGGCGACCCGGCCGACGTCAACTGCGTCGCCGTCCTGGCCGCCGACGACGCCGGCAGGCTGCGCGGCCTCCAGTCCTACGTTCCCTGGGGCCCTCGCGGGCTCTCCCTGGACCTCATGCGCCGGGACGACACGGCCGAGAACGGCGTCACCGAGGCCATGATCGCCGCGCTGCTCCAGGCCTGTCCGGACCTCGGCATCGGGCGCGTCTCGCTGAACTTCGCCGTGCTGCGCGGGATCTTCGAGGCGGCCGAACGCGTCGGCGCGGGGCCGCTCGTGCGCACCGGCAACGTGGCGCTCACCTTCGCCTCCCGGTTCTGGCAGTTGCAGACCCTGTACCAGACGACGGCGCGCTACCAGCCCCGCTGGGAGCCCCGCTTCCTGTGTTACGACTCGGCATTCGCCCTGCCCAGGGTGGCGATGGCGGCGATGATGGCCGAGGGGTTCCTGCCTGCGCCGCGGACGGCGCCGGTGCCCCACGAGTCCGACACGGTGACCTGGCGCGGGGAGTCCGGCGTCGTCCTGGCTGAGGCCGTGCGGGAGCTGAACGCCCTTCCCGAGCACGTTCCCGCGGTGGCCCGGCGGCTCACCCCGCAGGAAGCCCTCCGCCGGCGGAAACTCGGCCTCCTGGTAAGCGCCGGGATGGACCCCTATCCCGTCGAGGTGCCGCACACCACCGAGGTGTCGGGTCTGCGGCACAAGCACGCCGACCTCGGCGCAGGCTCCCGCACCGGGCAGCGGGAGTCGGTCAGCGGCCGGGTGCGTGCGCTGCGCGACTTCGGCGGGCTGGTCTTCGCCGACCTCCAGGACGGTCAGGACCACATCCAGGCGATGCTCACCCGCGGCGACCTCGGCGACGACGCACTGGACCTGTGGCAGCGGACCGTCGACCTCGGCGACCACGTGAGCGTGACGGGGGAGGTGATCGCCTCCGACACCGGCGAGCTGTCCGTGCTGGCCGGGTCCTGGGTGATGGCGGCCAAGTGCCTGAAGCCGCTGCCGAGCGCCCAAGGGCGGTTCACCGATCCCGAGGCCCGGGTCCGGCGCCGCCACCTCGACCTCATCCTCAACCCGGACGCCATGGACACCGTGCTCGCCCGCAGCAGAGCGGTCCGCGCGGTGCGTGAGGTGCTCGCCGAGCGTGGGTTCAGCGAGGTCGAGACGCCGGTTCTCCAGTCGGTGCACGGCGGCGCGCAGGCACGGCCGTTCCTCACCCACATCAACGCCTACGGCCTGCCGCTCTACCTGCGCATCGCGCCCGAGCTCTACCTCAAGCGGCTCTGCGTGGGCGGGATGCAGCGGGTCTTCGAGCTCGGCCGGAACTTCCGGAACGAGGGGGTGGACGCCACCCACAACCCGGAGTTCACCTCACTGGAGGTCTATCAGGCGTTCGCCGACTACCACGTGATGCGGGAACTGACCCGCGACCTCGTGCTGGCCGCCGCCGTCGCGGTCCACGGTTCTCCCGTCGCCCAGCTCCGCTCACCCGACGGGCAGGTCAGCACGGTTGACCTGGCCGCACCCTGGCCGGTCGTCCCGGTGCACCAGGCGGTGAGCCGGGCGACCGGCGTTGGGCTGTCGCCGGAGTCCTCCCCGGAGGAGGTGCAGGCGGCGTGCCGGGACCACGGCGTCCACGTGCCCCCGAGAGCCACGGCGGGGGAGAGCGTCGTCGCGTTGTACGACGCGCTGGTGGAGCCGGTGACGACGACGCCGACCTTCTACACGGACTTCCCGCTGGAGACCTCACCCCTGACGCGCGTCCACCGGGACAACCCCCTGCTCGCCGAGCGCTGGGACCTGGTGGCCTCCGGTGCCGAACTGGGGACGGCGTACTCGGAACTGATCGACCCCGTCGAGCAGCGCCGGCGGCTGACCGAGCAGTCGCTGCGCGCGGCGGCCGGCGACGCGGAGGCCATGCAGCTCGACGAGGACTTCCTGGACGCTCTGAGCTACGCCATGCCCCCGACCGGCGGCCTCGGATTGGGCGTGGACCGGCTGGTCATGCTGCTCACTGGCGGCACCATCCGGTCGACGCTGACCTTCCCGTTCGTGCGTCCGGAGCACTCCAACTGATCCGCGGCGCGTCGCCCGCAGGGGTGACTCGAGCGCGCTGACAGGGGCCTCCCAGCCAATTGCAGTCTCATGATCATGGCGACGGCCGCCCGAAACCGGGCTGGGCCGCGGGTGATCGGGAGGCGACCGGGCGGTGGTGACGTCGGCTGCGCCGCCGCAGACTGCGCCGGTAGAGAAGCCTCGGCGGCCACGGGCGAGGCGGGCCCTTCGCCGCCTCGGCCGCGCCCTCGCCGCCGTCCTCCTGGCCTTCGCCGTCCTGCTCGGCATCGGCTGGGTGCTCACGCCGTCCGTCCACGACGCCCAGCAGCGCGTCTCCCAAGAACTCGCGACCAACGGCGCGACCGCGCTCCAGGGCGCCGTCCCCGCCAAGCTCGCCGACGCGCTCATCGCCACCGAGGACACCCGCTTCGAGCACCACCTCGGCGTCGACCCGATCGGGGCAGCGAGAGCCGCCTGGGGCGCTGTCACCGGCACCGACCAGGGCGGCTCCACCCTCGACCAGCAGCTCGCCAAGAACCTCTACGCCGGCGGCCAGCAGAGCTTCGGCGACCGCATCCAGTCCGTCGTCCTCGCGCTGAAGCTCGACGCCACCTGGAGCAAGGACGAGCTGCTCCGCATGTACCTCGACGACGGCTACTACGGCCACGGCTTCTACGGCCTGACCTCCGCCAGTGAGGGCTACTTCGGCAGGCAGCCCGCCGACCTCACCTGGGCCCAGGCCACCCTGCTCGCCGGCCTCTTCCAGGCGCCGAGCGCCTACGACCCGTTCGTGCACCCCGAGCTGGCGAAACACCGTCAGGCCCACGTGCTCGACCGGCTCGTCGCCGTCGGCACGCTGTCCCGACCAAAGGCCGACCAGATCGCCGGCCAGACCTGGGACCTGCTGCCCGCCGCCTGACGGTCACGGTCGGCTGACAATCCGCTGTGAACCCGGGCAGCGGAACCGGCCAGAACCAGAGCTGTGGCACTGTCGAAGGCAGCTGGAGAGCGGCAGGACGTCGCCCGGCACCCCAGACCGCTGAACAAGAAGAGGCATGCCCCAGATGAGCACCGACGGCACGAACCCGACGGACCCCACGCCCGCCGCGCCGGAGCAGACGCCCGCGACGGAGACGCCGCAGCCGACCAGGACAGAGCCGGCGACCAGTGAGGGCACGCTCGCGAGCGTCGAGGCGACCGAGGCCGCGCCCGGCTTCATCGCCCGGCACACCACCACGCTGATCACCGTCATGGTCGCCGTCATCATCGCCGCCGTGGCGATCGCCGGGGTGTCGATCTACCGGCACAACGTCGACCAGAAGAACTCCGACACCGCGGCCGCCTTCACCAAGACGGTGGCTGCCCAGGGCGCGACGCTGGAGACGGTCGAGTGCGAGGGCGGCACCTGCGCCGCGGTGATCAACGGCCAGGCCTACACGGTGCTCGTCCAGAAGGACGCCAAGGGCAAGCAGCACTTCGGCGTCTCCGCGTACGCCGGCGACT
>JAOPVN010000320.1 GCA_025966175.1 Modestobacter sp.
CGAAGAAGTCCGGCGCGAGGCGCTGCAGGTGCACGAAGGTGTCGTCGCGCAGACGGAGGAGGAATCGTTCCGCTGCGCGGGCCGACAGGTAGGACCCGGCCGCCGTCGCCACCGTCGCCAGCACGGCCACGCCGATCCAGATGCCGGCGGGCACCCAGTAGGCGCTCATCCGACCGGAGGCGACGGCTCCGTCGACGATGTCCATGAACATGAGCACCGCGACCGTGTCGGCGGCGGCGGCCGCGATCAACAGGACCCCGGCCGCCAGCAGGGTCGTCCGGTCGGGCCGGGTGAGCGGCCAGAACCGCCGGAGCATCGCACCAACGGCCTCGACCGGGGCACTCACGCGGTCCCGGACCGCGACGGGGTCGGCCTCGGGCTCCGACGTCCGCGGGGTGGTGCCCATGCGCCGCTCCGTCCTGCACCGGTCCCCCGGTACGGGGCGGCGTGGTGAGTGATCGATGGGGTGAGCCCCGGCGCGTGGTGGCCTGGCCGGCTGCCCGGGACGGGGCGGCCTGGGGCGAGTGCAGGCACGCCGTCCGGCCGGGACCCGAGCTGGCGGGTCCCGGCCGAACCGGCAGCGTCAACCGGAGGCCGGCGACGATGGCACGAGATCAGTAGTGGCGCTTGCCGTTCCGGTGCTTCCGGTTCTTCTTCTCGTCGTGCTTGCGATAGGAGTCGTGCTGCTTGGTGAACTGCGTCCACACGGCCATGTCGGTCTCCTCACTCGACGTGCCAGCAACTCGTCGTGCTGACATCAAGGACGCTAGGCACCGGATCCGGGCGCTGACTGACAGCAGCATCGAAACTGTCTGTATCTGAAGCGGTGACTGTCTGGTCACTGTGTGCATGGACGGCCGACACGAGGTCCTCAGCCCCAGCACAGGCGGGTGGTCGGTGCGCGTGTCGCAGTTGGCTCGGGCAACCAGTCGGCGGCGCGGCGCTCGGCGTCGAATCTGGCAGGGACCTGTCAACCGCGTGGGGTGCACCTCTGCCGCCGCGATCCTCGGCGGAGCCGGCGTGACGGCCTGTGACCCCGGACCCACAGGGCGGCCACCTACTCTGGGCGGGTGACCACCGGGACCCTCGAGCGCGCGACGGCGCTGCCGGCGCTGCAGCTCGGCGGCCTCACCGTCGACCCCGCCGTCGTCCTCGCGCCGATGGCCGGGATCACCAACCCGGCGTTCCGCACGCTGTGCCGGGAGTTCGGCGCGGGCCTCTACGTCTGCGAGATGATCACCACCCGGGCGCTGGTCGAGCGCAACGCCAAGACGCTGCAGATGGTGCAGGCCGCCCCTGGTGAGGCCGACGCGTTCTCCGTCCAGCTCTATGGCGTCGACCCGGCCACGGTCGGGCGCGCGGTGCAGATGCTGGTCGACGAGCAGGTCGCCGGCACCCGCCCCGCGCACATCGACCTCAACTTCGGCTGCCCGGTGCCCAAGGTGACCCGCAAGGGCGGCGGCTCGGCCCTGCCCTGGCGGCGGGTGCTCTTCCGGAACATCGTGCGGGCCGCGGTCCAGGCTGCCGGCGACGTCCCGGTGACGGTGAAGACGCGCATCGGCATCGACGCGGAGCACGTCACCTACCTGGACGCCGGCCGGATCGCCGAGGATGAGGGCGCCGCGGCGATCACCCTGCACGGCCGCACCGCCGACCAGCTCTACAGCGGCACCGCCGACTGGTCGCACATCGCGCGACTGGTCGAGGAGGTGACCATCCCGGTGCTCGGCAACGGCGACCTCTGGGAGGCCGACGACGCGCTGCGGATGATGGCCGAGACCGGCTGCGCGGGCGTCGTCGTCGGGCGGGGCTGCCTGGGCCGGCCGTGGCTGTTCGGCGACCTCGCCGCCGCCTTCGCCGGGTCCCCGCACCGCACGCTGCCCAGCTTCCGTGAGGTGGCCGCGATCATGCACCGGCACGCCACGCTGCTCTCGGCCGACCAGGGCGAGCTGCACGGCTGCACCGACTTCCGCAAGCACGTCGCCTGGTACCTCAAGGGCTTCTCCGTCGGCTCCGACGTGCGCCGGGCCCTGGCGATGGTGTCCGGGCTGGACGAGCTCGCCGAGCTGCTCGACGGGATCCCCGACCAGCCCTATCCCGAGGCCGTGCTGGGCGCCCCGCGCGGGCGCACCAGCCCGCCGCGGCCGGTGTCGCTGCCGGAGGGCTGGCTGACCGACCGGGACGACCCGCGGCCGCCCGCGGGGGCCGAGATGCTGGTGGGTGGGGGATGACGCAGGGCCCGTTCCTCTACGACGACGACCCGATGCCGCTGCACACCGGCGCCCCGCGTAACCGCAACGGCACGCTCGTCGCCCTGCTGGGTGCCACGGTGCTCATCGCGCTGCTGATGGTCGGCGGGATGACCCTGTTCAAGGGCACGGCGAGCGACCAGGCCGAGGAGGTCGCCGGCGTCTTCACCAAGGCGCTGGCCGCCGGTGACACCGAGACCGCCTACGGGCTGATCTGCGACGCCGAGCGGGGCCGGATCACCCCCGACCAGCTCGCCGGTGACTACCTGCAGCCCGGTGCCCCGGTGATCACCGGATCCCGCGGTGCGAAGGTCGACGGCGAGCCGGTGCGGTACGTCCAGGTGCGGTGGGACGACGCCGGCAGCAGCAGCACGACGGAGCTGACCGTCGTCCCGGAGGGCGGCACCAAGGTGTGCGGCACCCGCCCCGCGGAGTGACCGGCTCGGTCCTGGGCACGTCGTCCCCAGGGACCACGCCCGCGTCAGCGGGCCGTGGTACCCATGACGCGTGGCAGCGTGGACGGGGCGACTGGTCGTCCGGGGGCTCGGGGCGGCTCTGTTGGCCGCACTGTTGCTCGTCGCGTCCACGGCGCTGGCCATCTGGTGGACGGCGCGGCAGGACGCCCGCCCGACCTCCGACGCGATCGTGGTGCTCGGGTCCGCGCAGTACAACGGCGTCCCGTCGTCGATCTTCGAGGCCCGGCTCGAGCACGCGCTCGACCTCTACGGGGAGGGTGTGGCCCCGGTGATCGTGACCGTGGGCGGCAAGGCGACCGGCGACGAGTTCAGCGAGGCCGAGGCGGGCCGGGAGTACCTGGCCAAGGCCGGGGTGCCGGCCGATGCGCTGCTGGCCGTCCAGGAGGGCGTGGACACCCTGGAGAGCATGCGGGCGGTGGCCACGGAGTTCGACGACCGGGGCTGGCACAGCGCCGTCCTGGTGACCGACCCGTGGCACGCGATGCGCGCCGAGCGGATGGCCGAGGATGCCGGCATGGCGGCCAGCAGCTCGCCGACCCGGCAGGGGCCGGCGGTGCAGACCCGCACCACCCAGTTCAAGTACATCCTGCGGGAGACGGCCGCCTACCTGCTCTACCGCGTGACCGGCGAGAGCATCGCCGGCGCGCCTGGCATCGGCTGAGGGAGGACCACTGATGGCGGGGCGGGGACGCATCCGGGCCGCGGACATCGCGCTGGTCCGCGAGCGGTCCAAGATCGACGACATCATCGGCGAGCACCTGCAGCTCAAGCGTGCCGGTGGCGGCAGCCTCAAGGGGCTGTGCCCGTTCCACGACGAGAAGTCGCCGTCCTTCCAGGTCACGCCCTCGCGAGGCCTCTACCACTG
>JAOPVN010000331.1 GCA_025966175.1 Modestobacter sp.
GACTGGGGTTCCTACATCTTCAACTTCGGCCGCAACGAGGTGCAGAGCTTCCTCATCTCCAACGCCTACTACTGGCTCGAGGAGTTCCACATCGACGGGCTGCGGATCGACGCGGTCGCCTCGATGCTCTACCTGGACTACTCCCGCGAAGAGGGGCAGTGGGAGCCCAACCAGTACGGCGGCCGCGAGAACCTCGACGCAGTGGCGTTCCTGCAGGAGATGAACGCGGTCGTCTACCGCCGGGTGCCGTCGGCCGTCACCATCGCCGAGGAGAGCACATCCTGGCCGGGCGTCTCGCGGCCGACCCACCTCGGCGGGCTGGGCTTCGGCTTCAAGTGGAACATGGGCTGGATGCACGACTCGCTGGCCTACATGTCCAAGCAGCCGGTGTACCGCAGCTTCCACCACAGCCAGCTGACGTTCTCCCTCGTCTACGCCTTCTCGGAGAACTACGTCCTGCCGATCAGCCACGACGAGGTGGTCTACGGCAAGGGCTCGCTGCTGCGGAAGATGCCCGGTGACCGGTGGCAGCAGCTGGCCAACCTGCGGGCCTACCTGGGCTACATGTGGGCCCACCCGGGCAAGCAGCTGCTGTTCATGGGCTCGGAGTTCGGCCAGCTGTCGGAGTGGGCGGAGAGCCGCTCACTGGACTGGTGGCACCTCGACGACCCGGCGCACCGCGGCGTCCTCGACCTGGTGCGGGACCTCAACACCATCTACAAGGACACCGAGGCGCTCTGGTCGCAGGACGTCGACCCGGCCGGATTCCAGTGGATCGACGCCAACGACGCCCCGGGCAACACGCTGACGTTCCTGCGCTACGGCAAGGACGGTCAGGTGCTGGCCTGCGTCGCGAACTTCTCCGGCCAGCCACATCACGACTTCCGGATCGGGCTGCCCCGGGGCGGTCGGTGGCGTGAGCTGATCAACACCGACTTCGAGGGCTACGGCGGCTCGGGCGTCGGCAACCTGGGCGGGGTCGAGGCGGTCGCCGAGTCCTGGCACGGGCAGCCGTGGTCGGCGACGCTGACCGCGCCGCCGCTGGCCACCGTGTGGTTCGTGCACGAGGGCCCGGAGCCGCAGCGGCTGACCGACGCCCAGCCCGCCGACGCGGCACGCATCGCGGCGGCCGAGACGTCCGGGCTGGCCGAGGGCCCGGGGTCGGGGCTCGAGCCGGCCGAGGTGAACACCACCGAGGGCTGAGGACACAGCTGAGGACACAGCGGGGCGGGGCCGGATGGCCCCGCCCCGCTGTCGTCCACCCCGCCGGCGGGACGAGCCGTCGCCGGGCGGAGCGGGGTCCGGCAGGATGGAGCCGTGCCGCCGGAGCCGGTGGCCCGACCGAACGGGAGCCCATGTCGTCCTCGCCCCGCCGGGCCCTCACCCGCGCCGTCGTGGGCACCCTGCTGGGCTCGATCGTGCTGACCGGCTGCGGCGCCACCCTGATCGATGGCCACGCCGCCCCCGCCGCCGGGGTCGCCGGGGACGTCGCGCCCGAGGACTTCCCGATCATCGGCGCGGCCGACGACGACATCGATCGGGTCGCCCGCAACGCCCTGGCCGACCTGAACGGCTACTGGACCGAGCAGTTCGGGCCCACCTTCGGCCAGGACTTCACGCCGCTGGCCGGCGGCTACTACTCCGTCGACCCGAACAACCTGGACCCCGCGCAGTACCCCAACGGGCAGATCGGCTGCGGGGAGCCGCCGCAGGCCGTCGAGAACAACGCCTTCTACTGCGACGCCAGCACCGACTACCCCAACGGCGACGCCATCCAGTACGACCGTGCCTTCCTCAGCGAGCTGGCCTTCGGCACCGGCGGCGGCGAGGGCTACGGCCGCTTCATCCCGGCGCTGGTGATGGCGCACGAGTTCGGGCACGCGGTGCAGGCCCGGGCGGGCTACCCGTTCCAGGCCTCGATCGCCATCGAGACCCAGGCCGACTGCTTCGCCGGAACGTGGACGAAGTGGGTCGCCGACGGCCACGCGCCGCACAACACGATCCGCCCGGCCGAGCTCGACGACGTGCTGCGCGGCTACCTGCTGCTGCGCGACCCCGTGGGCACCGGCCTCAACGAGGGCGAGGCGCACGGCTCCTACTTCGACCGGGTCTCGGCGTTCCAGCAGGGCTTCGACGGCGGCCCGGCGGCCTGCCGGGACTCCTTCGGCCCCGACCGGCCCTACACCCAAGGCGAGTTCCAGACCGACCAGGAGCTGCAGACCAACGGCAACGCGAGCTACCCGCAGACCCAGGAGCTGATCGGGCTCACCCTGCCCGAGTTCTGGGGCGCCGCCGTCCGCACGGCCGGCAGGACGTTCGAGCCGCCGGCGATCCAGCCGTTCTCCGGGAGCGCGCCGGATTGCGCCGGCGCGACGCCGGACACCGACCTGGTCTTCTGCGCAGCCGACAACAGCGTCGGCTACGACGAGGTCGACCTGACGCAGCCGCTCTACTCCGACGTCGGTGACTACGCCGTGCTCACCGCGGTGGCCATCCCCTACGCCCTGGGGGCCCGGGACCAGCTGAAACTGTCCACCGGCGACCAGGCCGCGGTCGAGTCCGCGGTCTGCCAGGTCGGGGCCTACACCGCGGCGGCGCTCAACGGCACGGTCCCGGGGATCCAGATCTCTCCCGGTGACGCCGACGAGAGCGTGTCGTTCCTGCTCGAGTACGCCACCGACCCGCACGTGCTGCCCGACGTCGACCTCACCGGTTTCCAGCTGGTCGACGTCTTCCGCAGCGGGGTCTTCCAGGGCCTCACCGCCTGCGGCATCGGGTCCTGAACGCAGACCGGCCGGCTCCCCGTGCGGGGACCCGGCCGGTGTGCGGCGCGGCTCAGAACAGTGCGGTCATCAGTGCCCGGCGGGCCGGGCCCACCCGCGGGTCCTCGTCCCCGACGATGTCGAAGAGCTCCACCAGGTGCTTGCGCGCCGTGTCCCGGTCCTCGCCGGCGGTCCGCCGGACGACGTCGAGCAGCCAGGAGAAGGCGGCGTCGACGTCCCCGGTGCCCAGCAGGAAGTCCGCGGCCCGGGTCTGCGCGGCGATGTCGTCGGGCGCGGCCTCGGCGGCGGCCAGCGCGTCGGGACCGGCCTCCTCGGCCCGCCGGAACAGCTGCACCTGGCGCAGGGCCAGGCCGGCGACCGGGTGGTCGGGCTCGGCGTCCAGGATCGAGCGGTAGGCCGCCTCGGCGGCGGCCAGGTCACCGCGGTCCAGCGCGGCCTCGGCCTCGTCCAGCCGGGG
>JAOPVN010000342.1 GCA_025966175.1 Modestobacter sp.
GCCGGGTCGTCGCCGCGGCCGCCGAGGACCGGGCCCTGCTGGCCTCCGCCGAGCTCGGACTGGGCCGGGCGCTGCGCCGCTCCGGGGAACCGCGGGAGGCCGACGACCACCTGGCCACCGCCCTGGCCCTGGCCACCGAGCACGGGCTGGCACGGCTGCGCCGGGCCGCCCTGCGCGAGCTGTGCACCTTGCACGCCGAGCTGGACGACGCCGCCCGGGCGCTGCCGTACCTGCAGGCCTACCTCGCCGACGAGCTCGACCGGGTCGACGAGCGACGCACCCGCTGGGTGGAGCTGTTCGGCCGGCGCAAGAGCCTGCTGGAGACCGAGCGGGCCGCCGGTCAGCTGCGGCGCCAGGCCTACGAGGACCCGCTCACCCACCTGCCGAACCGGCGGTACGCCGAGGCCCGGCTGGACGGGCTGCTGTCCGCCGGCGCGGTGCCGGCCCTCGCCGTCGTCGACATCGACCGGTTCAAGGCGATCAACGACGCCGCCGGTCACCCGGGTGGGGACGCCGTCCTGCGCGCGGTCGGACAGCTCCTGGTCGACGGCTGCCGGGACACCGACGAGGTGTGCCGCTGGGCCGGCGACGAGTTCGTGATCCTGCTGCCGGACACCACCGCCGAGCAGGCCGAGCGGGCGATGGAGCGCATCCGCCGCTCGATCGCCGGGCACGACTGGTCGGCGCTGGGCGTCGAGGTGCCGGTGCGGATCAGCGTCGGCATCGCCCAGGCGACGCGTGGCGACGACCGGCGGACGCTGTTCGCCGCCGCCGACGGCGTGCTCTACGACGCCAAGCGCGGCGGGCGGGACCGGGTCGTCCGGCTGTCGGGTGTCACCCAGACCCGCGACGTCGAGACCCTGGACGCCGAAGCGCCCGACACCACTCCGGCCGGGGTCCCGGAGACGACCTCCGCGGCGTTTATCGTCGATGTCGTGAGCGCCTCCCCGCTGGACGACCTCCCCGACGACCAGCAGGACACCGACCCGGCCGACGCCGCCGGGGGCTTCGCCGGTCTGCTGGTCGAGCCGGCCGAGGAGCCCGCCGAGGAGCCGGCCGTCGAGGAGCCCGTGGACGAGCCGCCCGCCCGGCCGCGCAGCCCGCTCGACGAGCTCTTCGGGGGGCCCACCACCCGCCCGTCGGGCCGGCGGATCGGACCGGCCGAGCCGGCACCGGCCGCCACCCCGGCGGCCCCGGCCCCCGCCGCGCCGGTCACGCCCCTCGTCGCACCTCCGGTGGCCCCGCCGATGGCCCCGGTCAGCGGCACCGCGGTGGCCCACGAGCCGGCGCTGTCCACCGGCCCCGACGTCATCTGGGGCGTCGGCCGCAGCACCGAGCAGGTGCTGGCCCTGGTCCGCGAGGCGCGCCGCGAGCACCCCGACCACCCGGCGGTCGTCGTCCGGGCCAGCGCCGAGACCCTCGTCGCCCTGGCCAGCGAGCACGACGCGTACACGACGATGGACGCCGCGGCGATGTCGGCCGCCGTCGGACCCGTGCCCGAGCCGGTCGGCCGGATCGGCGTGCTCTGCGCCAGCAGCGGTGACACCCCGATCGCCGCCGAGGCCGCCTTCGTCGCCCGGGTCACCGGCACCGAGGTCGTCCGGGTCGACGACGTCGGCGGCAGCCGGATCCGCCCGCTGATCACCGACCACTCGCTGCTCACCGACGTCGACTGCCTGGTCGTCGTCGCCGGCCTGGACGCGGCCCTGGCCAGCATCGTCAGCGGCCTCACCGACGTGCCGGTGGTCGCCGTCCCCACCTCTGCCGGGCAGGGTGGCAGCGCCTTCGGCGGGTTCAGCGCGCTGCTCACCATGCTCAACTCGGCCGCCCCGGGCGTCGTGGTCAGCAACATCGACAACGGCTGGTCGGCCGGCGTCTTCGCCGCCCGGATCGCCCGGCGGACCGCGCGCCGCTAGCTCCGGCGTCACTCGGCCGAGAAGGCTCAGTCCTGGTGCACCACGGCCAGGCGGGTGAGCAACAGCGCCCTAGGGTCCTGGCCAGGGGTGGCGTGGCGGACGAACCGGTCGGCTCGTGAACAGCCTGACCGCCGCCCAGCGCACCGGCATGCTTGAGGACATCGAGCACATCCGGGCCGTGGGCCACTGCTCGGCCATGAGCACCCCGGGCGTGGTGGCCGTCTCGGCGCCGGTGTTCGACGAGTACGGGATGTGCGCCACCGTCGCGGTGGTCGGCACGGACAACACGCTGTCCCAGGCCGACGACGCCGGTGAGCTGCTCCTGGTCGTCGACACCGCCCGCCAGCTCACCAAGGAGATGGGCGGTCGGTATCTGCCGGACCAGGACATGCCCTGACCCGGGACAGAGCCCTCGGCCCTGCTCGCCGGGAGGGCCGGCGCTCGGCATGATCGGCGGATGACCATCGGGTGGCTGGACCTCGCGGCCGGGGCCAGTGGGGACATGCTGCTCGGCGCGCTGGTGGACGCCGGGGTGCCGCTCGAGGTGCCCGCCGCCGCCGTCGCCGCCCTGCCGGTCGAGCCGATCACCCTCACCGCCGAACCGGTCACCCGGCACGGGCTGGGCGCCACCCGGGTGCACGTGCACGCCCCGGTCAGCGACCGGCACCGCACCTGGGCCGACGTCCGCGTCCTGCTGGCCGACGCCAGGCTCCCGTCGGTCGTGCGGGACGGCGCACTGGCGGTCTTCGAGCGGCTCGCGGTCGCCGAGGGACGGGTGCACCGGGTCCCTGCCGACCAGGTCCACTTCCACGAGGTCGGGGCACTGGACGCGCTGGCCGACGTGGTGGGCGTCGTCGCCGGCTTCGAGCACCTCGCCCTGGACCGGCTCACGGCCTCCCCCGTCGCGCTCGGCAGTGGCTCGGCCCGCGGGGCGCACGGCGTCGTCCCGGTGCCCGGCCCGGCCGTGCTGGAACTGCTGGCCGGCATCCCGGTCCTCGCCGGCCCGGTGCCGGCCGAGACCTGTACCCCGACCGGAGCCGCGCTGCTGGCGGCCCGCGTGCAGGAGTGGACGCCGCTGCCGCCGATGCGGGTGGCGCGGGTGGGCAGCGGGGCCGGCGGCCGTGACCCGGTCGAGCTGCCCAACGTCGTCCGGCTGGTGCTCGGCGAACCGATCGACACGGCACCGACGGCCGGGCTGTTGCTGGAGACCAACGTCGACGACCTGGACCCCCGGCTGTGGCCCGGCGTGCTCAGCGAGCTACTGGCCGCCGGGGCCTCCGATGCCTGGCTGACCCCGATCCTGATGAAGAAGGGCCGCCCCGCGCACACCCTCTCGGTGCTCTGCCGCCCCGCGGTCCAGGCCGCCGTCCAGTCCGTCGTCGTCTCCGCGACGTCGACGATCGGTCTGCGCGTGCAGCCGGTGCAGAAGGTGGCCCTCGCCCGCGTCCAGGGCAGCGTCGAGGTGCTGGGCGGCCGGGTCGGGGTGAAGGTGGCCCGATCGGGCGGGCAGGTGGTCAACGTGAGCGTCGAGTTCGAGGACGTCGCCGCGCTGGCCCGTTCGGTGCAGCTGCCGGTCAAGGAGGTGCTGCGGGCCGCCACGGCCGCCGCGCATCGGGAGCACCCGGGGGCATCGGCTACGCTCTCGAGCTGAGAAGGGGAGTAGCCCCCCGACCGCTGGTCGACATGCTGGCGCGCTTGCGCGCCCGGTCAGCGGGCCCGCGTCGCCGCGGGTGGGCGAGACCTTCCGCCCGCAGTCCACCCATCGGTGCGCTGCCGGTCGGAGGCCGCCTGCGCACCCGATCGGTCGCGCGAGCAGAAAGAGAACTCGTGGTCCTGTCCGTCGTCCTGGCCGCCTTCATACTGATCCTCCCCGTCGAGCTGCCGGACAAGACGCTGTTCGCCACCCTCGTGCTGGCCACTCGCTTCGCGCCGCTGCCGGTCTTCGTCGGCGTCGGCGCCGCCTTCGGCCTGCAGGTGGCCATCGCGGTCACCGCGGGCTCCCTGCTCTCCCTGCTGCCCGGCGCGTTGGTCAGCGCGGTGGTCGCGGCGCTGTTCCTGGTCGGCGCCGTCCTGCTGTGGCGGGAGGCCCGCAAGGGCGCCGACGACGCGGAGGCGGCCGCCGAGGCGCGGGAGAACACCTCGTTCGTCCGCGCCGCGGCGATCTCCTTCGGCGTGCTCTTCGCCGCCGAGTGGGGCGACCTCTCCCAGCTGGCCACCGCCGGGCTGGCGGCCCGCTACGCCGAGCCGGTGTCGGTGTTCGTCGGCTCGTGGGCCGCGCTGCTGGTCATCTCCGGCCTCGCCGCGTTCCTCGGTCGCAAGCTCGCCGACCGACTGCCGGTGGCACTGCTCCACCGGATCGCCGCAGGGCTGTTCCTGGTGTTCGCCGTCATCGCCGTCGTGGAGACCGTCCGCGCGCTGGTGGGCTGACCCGACCCGTTGGGGGCAGGAGCTCTCAAGCCGGCTCGCCGCGCTGCCGACTCCCCTTCCGAGGCCGGGAGTCGGCCGCCGCGGGACGAGGAGAGGTCATGGACACGATTCGACTCGAGGAGTCCCAGGACGTCCTGGTGCAGACGGCGGCGGTCATCGCCGCCCAGCGCCAGTTCGCCCAGCGGCTGCGGCAGCGGACCGTCCCCGATCCCCTCACCGGCCTGCCGGTGCGCAGCCTGCTCATCGACCGGCTCGAACTGGCGCTGGCGGCAGCCGGCCCGGACACCGGGCGGCTCGCCGTCGTGTGCTGCAACCTCGACGGGATCACCACGCTGCAGGACCGGCACGGCAGCGCCGTCGCCGACGCCGCGCGCGCCGAGGCGGCCGGCCGGCTGGTCACCGCCGTGCGGCAGGGGGACGTCGTCGCGCGGATCAGCGCACAGACCTTCGTGCTCCTGTGCCCGGGCATCCATTCGGCCGAGGACGCCCAGGGCATCGCCGAGCGCGTCTCGGTGGCGTTCGACGAGCCGCTGCGCCCCCGCCCCGAGATCTCGCACCGGGTGCGGCTCAGCGCCGGCGTGGCACTGTCCGGCCGGGCCTCCACCCCCGAGTCACTGATCGCGTCGGCCAACGAGGCGATGACCCAGATCCGGCACGAGCGCCAGGGCACCGGCCGACACGGCTGACCCCGCCCGACCGCGCCCGACCGCGCCCGTCCCCGCGCGCCGTCCGGAACTGCGCTTGACCCTGACGTCACGTCAGGCTGTCAGCTCTGTCCTGTCCACACGGAGAGGAGGAGCGATGAGCTGGACGGTGGGCGAACTGGCCCGGCTGGCCGGGGTCACGGTGCGCACGCTGCACCACTACGACCGGATCGGGCTGGTGCAGCCCGGTGAGCGGACGGCGGCGGGCTACCGCAGCTACGACGTGCACGACCTGGACCGGCTGCACCAGCGGAAGGACCCGTCTGCCCCCCACACCTCGCAGGCTCGGCGCGGGCCCCTGCAGGCGGGCCTGGTGACATGCTCGAGCGGCCTCGTCCCGGGTCCCGCCGCGAGCC
Source organism: Modestobacter sp. (assembly GCA_025966175.1). GTDB lineage: Bacteria > Actinomycetota > Actinomycetes > Mycobacteriales > Geodermatophilaceae > Modestobacter. Next base: position 5,404 of record JAOPVN010000342.1, read on the forward strand.
TGCGAGCGGTGGGGAGGACGAGGTCCTTCACGCACCCAGGCGATGGTCGCGGCCGTCGAGAAGGAGATGGAGGCACGGCAGATGGGGATCTCGCTGACCCCGGAGGAGCGGTTCGAGGTGTTCGGCGACAACTGGGTCGACGAGCAGGAGGCGTACGAGCGGTGGAAGGACACCGAGGCGTGGGCCCAGTCGTCCCGGCGGACCGCGGCGTATGACAAGGAGGCCTGGCTGGGCATCAAGGCCGAGTCCGAGGACATCGAGCGCCGGTTCGCCACCGCGCTGCTGGACGGCGTCCCGATCGACTCCCCCGCGGCGATGGACCTCGCCGAGGAACACCGGCAGCACATCACCCGATGGTTCTACGACTGCTCGCCGGAGATGCATGCCGGCCTGGGCCGGATGTACGTCGAGGACCCCCGGTTCACCGCGCACTACGAGCAGATCGCACCGGGCCTGGCGCAGTACGTGAGCACCGCGGTCCAGGCCAACGCCGGCCGCCAGGGCGGCTGAGCCGTCCCGGGGAACGCGGGCGACGTCACGTCGACCCCTCCGCGCGAGCGGACCGGTCGGGGCCGCATCCTGTCGGGGTGCGATGGGCTCTCGAACTGCTGCGCCAACCCTGGGTGCAGCGTGGGATCCGGGCCGCGCTGGCCGCCGGGCTGGCCTGGCAGGTGGCGCTGCTCATCCCGTCGATGGCCGCGTACGCGTACTACGCCCCGCTGGGTGCGCTCATCGCCGTGCACCCGACGGTGGCCGACTCCGCGGCGGCGGCCTGGCGGACGGTGCTGGCGATCCTGCTCGGGTTCGCGCTGGCCGTCGGCGTCTACGAGGTCGCCTCCGGGCTGCCCGGTGCCCTGGTGATCGCGCTGATCGTGGCGCTGGCCATCGGGCTGGAGCAGTGGCGGGTGCTGCGCGAGCATGCGAGCTGGGTGAGCTTCGCCGCCGTCCTGATGCTGACCGTCGGTGCCAGCGACCCCACCGCGTACGCGGTGCGCTACGCCGGCCTGACGCTGCTCGGCGCCGCCATCGGGGTGCTGGTGACGACGCTGCTCTTCCCGCCCATGCAGCTCACCGTGGCCCAGCGGCGGGTGTCCACCGCCCGGGGACTGCTGGCCGAGCAGCTGGACCGGATGGCTGCCGCGCTGCGCCGCGGGGAGCTGCCCGAGCCGGGTGACTGGGAGCTCGCGGGGCATGCGCTCGGCGTGGCGCTGGACCAGATGCGCGCGGCCGAGGCGGTCGTCGAGCGGGCCCGCCGGGCCAACCCCCGCGCCCGGCGCTGGCAGGGCACCGCGGCCAGCATCCGTGAGCAGTCCCGCGCGCTGGACCGGGTCGCCGTCCTGGTCGACGACCTCACGACGCTGGTGGTGCAGTTCCAGCCGCACCGGCGCGGGCTGGACCGGGTGGACGACGGCACCGGGCGGGTGCTCGCCGACGCGCTGGCGGGCCTGGCCGCCGTCGTCCGGATCCCGTACCACGCCAGCGACAGCGAGCCCGACGAGCGGGACGGCGCGATCGGGTCGGCCGTCTCGGCGCTGGACCGGCTGACCACGCTGCTGCGCAGCTCCGGGATCGCCGACGACGAGGGCTTCTTCGCCCTCGGCGCGGTCACCGTGGGGATGCACCGGTCGATGCAGACCCTGGAGGCGCACGTCCGCTTCCCCGCCAGGTGAGGTGCTGGAACGGCCCCCTCGCAGGGGCCCACCCTGAGCTTGCGAAGGGTGGGGGGCGAGGGGGTCCTTCTTCAGACGCGGATGAGCAGCTCGCCGTGCATCATCCCGAGCCAGCCGTCGTCGGCCGCGGCCCACTCCAGCCAGGCGGCGGCGATCTCGTCCAGCTCGGCGGCCGACGCCAGCCCGTAGGCCACCGCCTGCTCGGCGAACGCGGACGCGGTCGCGCGGCCGGCCCACGAGTTGCCCCACCACTCGCGCTCGGACGCCGAGGCGTAGCACCAGGCAGACGTCGTCGCCGTGACGTCGCGCAGACCGGCCGCGTGCGCCCAGGACAGCAGCCGCCGCCCGGCGTCGGGCTCGGCGTCGTTGCGCCGGGCCACCCGCTGGTACAGCGCCAGCCAGCGGTCCAGGCCGGGCGAGTCCGGGAACCAGGTCGTGGCCGCGTAGTCGACGTCGCGGACGGCGACCAGCCCACCGGGCCGGCAGACCCGGGCCATCTCCCGCAGCGCCGCGACCGGGTCGGTCAGGTGCTGCAGCACCTGGTGGGCGTGGACGACGTCGACGCTGTCGTCGGCCGCGTCGAGCGCGTAGACGTCGCCCACCGCGAACTCGACCTCGACCTGTGACCGGGCAGCCAGTGCCCGCGCCTCGTCCAGCGGTGCCGCCGAGACATCGAGCCCGACGACCCGTCCGGGCGCGACCCGCGCGGCCAGGTCGACGGTGATCGTCCCGGGGCCGCAGCCGACGTCGAGCACGTCGAGGCCGGCCCGCAGCTGCGGGATCAGGTAGCCGGCGGAGTTCTCCGCCGTGCGCCAGCGGTGCGACTGCAGAACCGGGTCAGTGTGCCCGTGCGTGTACGTGTCCACGGGCGAGATGTTCGCGCATCTGTCCGCTCAGTGGGAAATCATTCCCACTCACTGAGACCAGGAGGATCTCCGGCACCGCGCACGATGTGCCCGGACGCCTCACCGAAGGGCTCGACGAGGAAGCCGAACGACGCCAGGACGCCGGCGACCGCGTGGTTCATGAGCTCCTGCGCGGCCAGGTCCGCGGCGTGTCCCCGCACCCGCCCCAGCGCCATCCGATCGTGCTGGGTCCAGGAGACGACGACCCCGTGCTGACCGGGCGCCGGCGTCAGGCACACGCCGCCCAACTGCGCGCTGGCCGTACGCCCGGCGCAGTCGTGCAGCGGCAGGCCCGCCTCGGCCACCGCCGCAGCGACCTCGCACACCAACCCGGTCAGCGGGTCGGCGTCGTCGATGAGGGCGTCCCAGTCGTCGGCGAGCCGGTCCAGCTGCTCCGAGAGGTGCGCCAGCCAGGCCCGGTCGTCCGGGGAGAAGCGCGGGGCCAGCGTGCCGTCCTCGCGGCGGACCCCGTGTGCCGGAACGAGCGCGTCCGACCCGTCGCGCGGCGAGGAGAGCTCGGCCAGTGCGGCGTCCACCCGGCTGCTGAACGGCCCGGCCAGCACCCACGAGTCCGCGTCGACCAGCCACCACCCCACCGCTGTGGTCGATCCCGTCACCGGAACCGGACCGTGCCCGTTGGACAGGCTCATCCGGTCACCTCCTCGCACTCGTCCACGAACCGTGCACACCGTTCGTGGCACCGTCCGGCGGGCGGAACTGGGAAGCGCCCGGCCGGCTCTCCAGACATCGGCACGGAGGGCCTCAGGTCAACCCGGAACGGTCACACTCCGTGGGTGAGCACCGCCTCGGCGACCGCCTCGGCACGGGCCCGCTCGGCCCTCACCAGGCCGATCCTGGTCCGCCGGTCCAGCAGGTCGGCCACCGACCGCGCACCCTCGGCGAGCACCGCGAACCTCAGCTCCCCCACGGTCTCCGGCCGCCCCTCGACCACCGGCTCTCCCCCGAGCCCCGCGACCACCGGAGCCTCGGTCCCGTACCGGTGCACCAGCCGCGCCGGGGCGGCCACCCGGGCCAGCGCCGCCGCGGGTGCGGCGCCCACCAGCGGCAGCCGGGCGGTCGGCGACCGGCGCGCGCCCCGGCCGAGGCGGACGACGACGGCGTCCACGGCCTCGGCGGCCATCGCCCGGTAGGTGGTGA
>JAOPVN010000345.1 GCA_025966175.1 Modestobacter sp.
CGGTGTAGAACTTCACCGCGAAGCCACGCGGGTCACGCACGGCCTCGGAGGAGTCCCGGCCACCGGCGACGGTGGAGAAGCGCAGCGCGACCTCGGTCTCCTTGCCCTTCTCCTGGAAGAGCTTGGCCCGGGTGTACTTCGAGATCGGCTCGTCACCGACGGTGCCGTCGGCCACGAAGACGCCGAACGCGGTGGCGCCACGAGCGTGCACGACGCGCTCCGGGATGCGCTCCCGGTCGAAGTGGCTGATCTTCTCGAGGAACTGGTAGTTCTCCAGCGTGGCCGGGCCGCGAGCACCCACCGTGCGCTGGTTCTGGTTGTCGTAGACCGGGTGGCCCTGACGGTTGGTCAGGACGGCGCGGTCGGCCTCGCTGGCCGCGGGCCCCTGCGATGCAACATCGGTCATGCTCGGACTCCTCCTCGGATTGCACTGTTCGTTCCGTACCCGTGCTGGCTGCGCGCGACCTGACAGTCCGCGCAGAGTCCCCAGAAGACGACCTCGGCCTCGTCGACCACGAAGCCGGCCGCGTCCGAAGGGGTCAGGCACGGAGCCGCCCCCACGACGCAGTCGACGTCGGCGACGACCCCGCACTCCCGGCAGACCAGGTGGTGGTGGTTGTCCCCGACCCGCAGCTCGTACAACGCCGGGCCGCCGGCCGGCTCGATGCGGCGGGCGAGCCCGCCGCCGACGAGCGCCTTGAGCACCCCGTAGACCGCCTGGGGCGAGATCGAGGGGTGGACGGCGCGAGCAGCGGTGGCGATCGTGTCGGCGTCGACGTGCGGATGCTGCTCGAGGACGGCCAGGACGGCGAGCCGGGGCCGCGTGACACGCAGTCCCGCCGTCCGCAGCTGCTCGTCCCAGGTCGTCTCCATCGCCCTGAACTCAACCCTGTTTTCTTGACTGAGTCAAGACAATGCCGGATGAACTCGGTCCCGGATGGGTGGCCGAGGGTTGGCCGGCGCGACTGTGCACTGTCGGTCGTCCGACTCGGCGTGTCGGCGCGTGTCGGCGACCGCAACTGCCCACTCGGCGGCGGGTCAGGCGAAGACGATGGTCCGGTCGCCCTCGACGATGACCCGGTCCTCCACGTGCCAGGTGACCGCCTGGGCCAGCACCTGGCGCTCGACGTAGCGCCCGATCCGGCGCATGTCCTCCACCGTGGCACGGTGGTCGACCCGGGCCACCTCCTGCTCGATGATCGGGCCGGCATCGAGTTCGGCGGTCACGTAGTGCGCGGTCGCCCCGATCAGCTTCACGCCCCGGTCGTGCGCGGCCCGGTAGGGGTTCGCGCCCACGAAGGCCGGCAGGAAGCTGTGGTGGATGTTGATCAGCCGCTCGGGGAACCGGCTGCAGAAGTCGGCCGAGACGATCTGCATGTACCGGGCGAGCACCACCAGGTCGACGTCCCCGACCAGCTCCAGGGCGCGCGCCTCCGCGGCGTCCTTGGTGTCCGGGGTGACCGGGACGTGGTGGAAGGGCACACCGTGGGCCTTGGCGACCGGCTCCAGGTCGGGGTGGTTGGAGACGACGGCGGCGACCTCGGCGCGCAGGTCCCCGGACCCCACGCGGTAGAGCAGCTCCTGCAGCACGTGATCGGCCTTGGACACGAACACCGCCAGCCGCGGCTTGCGCGTCGCCTCGACCAGCCGCCAGGTGAACTGCCACTCCCCCGCCAGTGCGGCCAGCGCCCGCTCGAGCTCGACCCGGCGGGTGGCCAGGTCGGCGAGGACGAACTCCAGCCGCAGCGTGAACGTGCCGCCGACCGGGTCGGAGGAGTGCTGCTGGGACTCGATGATGTTCGCCCCGGTGTCGGCCATCAGCCGGGAGAGGACGGCCACGATCCCGGGCCGGTCGGGGCAGCGGACGACGAGTCGACCGACGTCGGCGAAGCGGGGGTCCTGCGGTCCAGCGGCAGACATGCCCAAGATCGTCCCAGGCGCCATCGGCCCTCCTGCAGGGGCCCGCCGCGAGCCTGCGAGCGGTGGAGGGCAGTGGCCCTCCTGCAGGGGCCCGCCCCGAGCCTGCGAGCGGTGGGGGGCAGGAGGGCCCTTCATCAGGCCTCCGGCAGGTCTGCGCGCTGCCGCTGGTCGACGTCGAACAGGTCGCCGTGCTGCTCCACCCGGGCCAGGACGTCGTCGGTGCGGAACCGGACCGCTTCCGGGTCGCCGCCCTCGCGCAGCGCGTCGACCTCCTCCCAGCGCAGCGGCGTGGAGACCGTGGCCAGCGGCCGGGCGCGCAGGGAGTACGGCGCGACCGTCGTCTTCGCGGTGTTGTTCTGGCTCCAGTCGACGAGCACCTTGCCCGGCCGCAGCGCCTTCTCCATCCGCCAGACCACCTGCTCGGGGGTCTCGCCGGTCAGCTGCTGGGCCAGTGCCTTGGCGTACCGGCTGGGGTGCTCCTTGTCCGCGCACCTGATCGCCGCGTAGACCTGCAGCCCCTTGGAGCCCGACGTCTTCACCACCGGGTCCAGTCCGTCCTCGACCAGCCGCTCCCGCAGCCGGTGGGCCACGGCCGCGCACTCGACGACGCCGGTGCCCGGCCCCGGGTCGAGGTCCAGCACCAGCAGGTCGGGCAGCTGCGCCCGGCCGTCGTCGTCCACCTGCCACTGGGGGACGTGCAGCTCCAGGGCTGCCAGGTTGGCCGACCAGACCAGGTCCGGCACGGCCTCCAGCAGCACCATGTCCAGCGTCTCCCGACCGCGCGAGCTGCCCGGCGAGGGAACGGTCACCGTGCGCACCCACTCCGGGGAGTGCCGGGCGTTGTTCTTCTCGAAGAACACCGGCCCGTCGACGCCGTTCGGCCACCGGGTGAACGTCACCGGGCGGTTCGCGAGGTGCGGCAGCAGCACCGGCGCGATCCGCACGTAGTAGTCGATGACCTGCGCCTTGGTGAACCCCACCTCGGGGAACAGCACCTTGTCCAGGTTGGAGACCTCGAGCTGCCGGCCGTCGATGGACACCCGCTGCCTCATGGCTCGATCACCACCTGGTCGGGGCGGACGTCGTCCCGCAGCCCGCGCCAGGACGGGTGCCGTAGCCGGCCGTCCCGGGTCCACTCGGTGTAGGCGACCTCGCCGACCAGCAGCGGCTCCACCCAGTGCGCGTCCCGGGTCACCTCACGCGGCAGCACGTCGGCGAACGGCGAGGTCGCCCGCGGCGTCACCAGCTCGCCCAGCTCGGCCAGCGCGGCGGCGGTGAAGCCGGTGCCCACGTGCCCGGCGAAGACGAACCGCCCGATGTCGTCGTGCACCCCGACCAGCAGCGAGCCGATGCCACCGGCCCGCCGTCCGGCCCCGGGTCGCCAGCCGCCGACCACCACCGACTGGCTGCGGATGTTCTTGATCTTGCGCCAGTCCGGCCCCCGGCCACCGGGCCGGTACGTCGACTCCAGCCGCTTGGCGACGACGCCCTCCAGCCCGTTCTCCAGGCTCGCGGCCTGCACCTGCTCCCCCACGCCGGGCCGGTCGCCGGGGAACCACGGCGTGCTGACCCAGCGGTCGGAGGCCAGGCCGAGCGCGTCCAGTCGCTCGCGCCGCGCCGTGTACGGCAGCCCCAGCAGGCTCTCACCGTCCAGGGCGAGCAGGTCGAAGACGAGGTAGGTCACCGGGGCGGCGGCCGCCATCCGGGCCACCTCGGGCCCGGTGCGGTGCATCCGGCCCTGCAGCAACCCGAAGTCCGGCCGGCCACGGGCGTCCATCGCGACCACCTCGCCGTCCAGCACGGCGTCGTGGCCGGCGAGGACGTCGGGCAGCAGGCCCAGCTCGGGATAGCTGGCGGTGACGTCGTTGCCGCTGCGGGCCCGCAGCCGCAGCCGGCCCGACCGCACGTGGGCCAGGGCGCGGACGCCGTCCCACTTGAACTCATAGCCCCAGCGCAGGTCGTCTGCGCGGGGCAGCTCCCCGATCGCGGCGAGCATGGGGGTGAGGTCCTCGGGCACGCCGGCGACCGGCTCGTCGACGACCGGGTCGGGATCGAGCTTTCGGACGTTCCAGGTGCTGTCGGGCAGCCGGAAGAGCACGTACCGGCCGGTCAGCCGCCGGCCGTCGAAGGAGACGGTGACGTGATCGTCGGCCCACTTCTCCGTGGCGTAGCGGCCGGCGTCCCAGATGCTCACCTGTCCGCCGCCGTACTCGCCGGCGGCGATCGTGCCGGAGAACGCGGCGTACTCCAGCGGGTGGTCCTCGGTGGGGACGGCGAGCCGGTTCAGCCCTGGCTCGGTCGGCGGCCCCTTGGGCACCGCCCAGCTCCTGAGCACCCCGTCCCGCTCCAGCCGCAGGTCCCAGTGCACCCGTTCGCCGGTGCGGCCGCGCGGGGTGTGGTGCTCGTGGACGACGAAGGTGTCGTCGTCGCCGGCCGGCAGCGGCTGCCCCGGCGGCGGGACCGGCTCGGCGGTCCGGGCCGGGTCCCGCTTGGCCCGGTAGGTGGCCAGCGGGTCACGCGGAGACGCGGAGGACACCGGGGGACGCAGCTCAGGCGGTCTTGCGGGCCCGGCTGGCGCGCTTGGCCGGCTTGGCCGGCTCCTCGGCCGACTTCGCCGCCGCCTTCTTCGCGGGGGCCTTCTTGGCCGGGGTCTTCTTCGCCGCGGTCGTCGTCTTCTTCGCCGGCGCCTTGCGGGCGGCGGTCTTCTTCGCCGGCGCGTCGTCGTCCGCGTCGTCGTCCGCGTCGTCGTCCGATCCGGCCGCGGGCGCGGCGCCGCCGGCCCGCTCGACGCTGCGCCGCAGCGCGCTCATCAGGTCGACCACCGCGCCGCCACCGTCGTCGGCGGCCTCCGGGACCTGCTGCACCTCACCGCCGGACTGCTTGGCCTCCAGCAGCTGCTGCATGGCCTCGCGGTAGTCGTCGGTGAACGCCGAGGGGTCGAAGTCACCGGCCATCGTCGAGATCAGCGACTCGGCCATGGCCAGCTCCTGCGGGC
>JAOPVN010000382.1 GCA_025966175.1 Modestobacter sp.
CCGTCGCCGCGGCCCGCGGCCGTCCCGGCGTCAGGTGGCCGGCCAGCGGATGTCGTTCCGGGCGCGGCGCTCGCGCGACGGCGGACCTGCCCGGTCAGGGGCTCGCTCCGCCGTCGCTGGGGGGACCCGGCCGAACGCCGCCATCGTGGTGACCTCCCAGTGCTCGGGCACTCCGAACTCCTGGGCCAGGGCCGGGCGGTCGAACGCCCGGAACTGGCGGACCGACAGCCCCATGGCCGCGGCCTGGAACGTCATGTGCGCGACGGCCTGGCCGAGGTCGTAGGCGGAGAACTCGGAGTACTCCCAGTCGGTGCCCTCGACGAAGCGGTGCGCGAGGTTGGCGACGAGCAGGCTCGCGGTGGGTGCCCACGAGGCGGAACTGCGCGCGAGATGTCGAACCAGCCGCTGGTGCGTGCGATCTCCGCGCCGGCCGACGATGAACGCCCAGGGCTGGGAGTTCCCCGCCGACGGCGCCCACCGGGCCGCCTCGAGCAGGACCTCCACGTCGGACGACGACGCCAGGTGCGCCTCGTCGAAGGTCGTCGGGCTCCACCGGCTCGAGAGGAGGGGATGCAGGCCCGGCGTCTGCTGCGACTCCGCCATGACCGGAGCGTGTCATGGCGGTGCGAGGGCTCAGCGCAGGAAGGTGACCTCCTCCTCGACGCCGTCCCAGCTGACCGTCGTCCGGGCCGGTTCGGTGCGGGCCAGCACCTTCCCGGCGCGCATGACGAGCGTGCGGGGGGCGACCAGGCGCAGCGCGTCGACGTCGGTGGGCGCGTCGAACACCACCAGGTCGGCCGCATCGCCGGGGCGGAGCCGGTTCTCCGGCAGGCCCAGCACCCGGGCGGCATCCGTGGTGATCATGTCGATGAGCCGGGGCAGCTCCTCGGCGCCGCTCATGTGCCCCAGGTGGGCCAGCACGAACGCCGCCTGCAGCGGATCGCCGTAGCCCAGCGGGTACCACGGGTCCATCACCGAGTCGTGGCCGATCGCGACCGTGACCCCGGCGGCCTGCAGCTCCTTGACCCGGGTGTGGCCGCGCCGGATGGGCCCGCTGTCGAAGCGGCCCTGCAGCACGGCGTTGTCCAGCGGGTTGGTGATCATGTGCATCCCGGACCGCTTGATGTTGGTGATCAGCCGGTGGGCGTAGGCGGCGTTGTAGGAGTGCATCGCCGTGGTGTGGGAGGCGGTGACCCGCCCGGCCATGCCGCGGCGGATCGTCTCGGCGGCCATCACCTCGACGAACCGGGAGTGCTCGTCGTCGGTCTCGTCGCAGTGCACGTCGACCTGCAGCCCGCGGTCGTCGGCCAGGGCCATGAGGAACTCGACCGACGCGACGCCGTCCTCGCGGGTCAGCTCGTAGTGCGGGATGCCCCCGACGACGTCGGCGCCCAGGTCGGCGGCCTTCTCCATCAGCGCCCGGCCGTCGGGGAAGCCGAGGATCCCCTGCTGCGGGAACGCGACCAGCTGCAGGTCGATGACGCCGCGAACCTCCTCGCGCAGCTCGACCAGCGCGCGCAGCGCGGTGAGCTGGGGGTCGCAGACGTCGACGTGGCTGCGGACGGTCTGCACGCCGTTGGCCAGCTGCCAGCGCAGCACCTGCCGCACCCGGGACTGCACGTCCTCGTGGGTCAGGTCCGCGACCCGCTCGGCCCACACGGCGATCCCCTCGAACAGCGAGCCGCTGACGTTGGGCCGGGGCTGGCCGACGGTGAGCACGGCGTCGAGGTGGATGTGCGGCTCGACCAGCGGCGGGGTGACCAGCCGCCCGCCCAGGTCGATGGTCTCCCGCGCCTCCTGACCCGCGGCGGGGACGAACAGACCCCCGTCGACCGCGAGGTCGACGGGGGTCGTGGTCCGGGGGAGGACGGCGTTGCGCAGCAGCAGGTCGATCACGCCACCATCCCAGCACGAGCCTGCCGGGAGCAGTCGTTCAGCCGGCGATCGCGGCGACCGGCGGGGTCCGCGCTGCCCGGCGGGCCGGGAGCACCGAGGCGAGCAGCCCGGCCAGCGTGGCGACGACGACGATCGCGCCCACCTGCAGCCACGGGACGCTGAGCACGATCGCGCCCAGGTCGCCGAGCACCGACGCCGCACCGATGAGCCCGTAGGCACCACCGAGCAGGACGCCGAGCAGGGCGGCCACCCCGGCGACCAGCACGGCCTCCCAGGCCAGCAGCCCGCGCAGCTGTCCGCGGGTCAGCCCCAGGGCGCGGAGCAGGCCGCTCTCCTGGCGGCGCTCCACCACCGACAGGGCCAGCGTGTTGCCCACGCCGATCAGCGCGATGACGACCGCGACGCCGAGCAGACCGGTGACGACGAGCAGCAGCACGTTGAGCACCGAGTCGATCGCCGCCCGCTCGCTGGCCAGGCCGGTGACGAACGCCGTGGGCACGGCCGCGCCGGCCAGGTCGGTGACCTGGTCGACGGCCGCGGTCTGGTCCGCGTCGTCGGCCAGCCGGAGCCAGACCGTGTCGACCGCCGCCCCGGGGGACAGTCCCTGCAGGTCCACGGTGGTCAGCAGCGGGTCGTCGGTCGTGCCGGCCACCACGGTCAGCGTCCGGGACCGGTCACCGGAGGTCAGCGTCACCGCCTCCCCGGGCCGGGCGCCCCAGGTGTCCTCGGCCCAGGGCGGCAGCACGATCTGGCCCTGCTCCGGCAGCGTCAGGTCGGCCGTGGAGCGCAACACCGGCAGCGCCTGCCCCCGGTCGACGCCGGCGACCCACGCCTCCTGCCCGTCGGGCCCGCTGACGGACGCCCCGGTCAGGCCGGTGGTGGCGATGACGCCGTCGACCGCCGCCAGCTGCTGCAGCACGGAGGCGGGCATCGGCTCGCCGTTCGCATCGACGACGACGTCGGTCGGGTAGGCCGCCGCCAGCCTCGCCTGGGCGGTGGCCCGGGTGGAGGAGGCGCCGACCACCATCGCCGTGGTCAGGGTGACGCCGATCAGCAGGGCGGTCGCGGTCGCCGCCGTCCGCCGCGGGTTGCGGGTCGCGTTGCCCGCGGCCAGCCGCCCGGGCACACCGCCCACCCGGCTGAGCAGCCGGCCCACCGCGGCGACCGCCGGCGGCACCGCTCGCTGGGCGAGCAGGACGACGCCGAGGAAGCTCAGCACCCCGCCCGGCAGTGCGAGCAGCACGTCGGCCGCCACCACGCCCAGGCCCATCAGGCCGATGCCCGGCACGAGCAGCAGCAGGCCGAGGACGAGCCGGAGGACGCCACCCCGCGAGCGCAGCGGGGCGGGGTCCAGCGGCCGCAGCGCGGCCAGCGG
>JAOPVN010000386.1 GCA_025966175.1 Modestobacter sp.
CAGCCGGGCGGTCGGCGACCGGCGCGCGCCCCGGCCCAGCCGGACGACGACGGCATCCACCGCGTCGGCGGCCATCGCCCGGTAGGTGGTGAGCTTCCCGCCCACCACCGTGAGCACCGGCCCGTCCCAGGCCAGCAGGTGCTTGCGGGACAGATCGGCGGTCGAGTCCCCCGGCCCGGAACCCGCCGACGCGGGCAGCACCAATGGGCGCAGCCCCGCATAGGCGCCCACCACGTCCTCCCGCGTCAGCGGAACGCCCAGCACCTGGTTCACCGTGGCCAGCAGCTGCTCCACCTCCGCCGCGCTGGGCGCCGGGTCCTCGTCGGGGACCGGCCCGGTCACCGGCTCATCGGTGATGCCCAGGTACACCAGCCCGCGCTCCTGCGGCAGCGCGAAGACGTACCGGGACCGGGATCCCGGCAGCGGCACCGTGAGCGCCGCGGTCGGCGAGCCCAGCCGCTCGGCCGGCAGCACCAGGTGCGACCCGCGCGAGGGCACCAGCCGGACGCCGGGCGCGAGCCGCTGCGCCCACACCCCCGCTGCGTTCACCACCACGCCGGCACGCACGGTGAGCGAGGCCCCGTCGACCGACAGCGACGCCCGGTCGCCATCCACGCCGGTCACCGTGGCCCCGGTCAGCACCCGGGCGCCGAACGCCGCGGCCGTCCGCGCCAGGGTGACGACGAGCCGGGCGTCGTCCACCAGCTGCCCGTCCCAGAAGACGACGCCGCCCCGGCCCGGACGCACCCCCGGCACCAGCCGGGACACCGTCTCGGGCCGAACCCGCGCGGTGCTGGGCAGCGACCGGCGCCCACCGGGCACCGAGATCCGGACGGCATCCCCGAGCCGGCCACCCAGCCCCGCCAGGGCGCTGACGTCGCGCCCGGCGACGTCGGGGACGAGGAACGGCAGCCGCCGGACCAGGTGCGGCGCGGTGACCCCCATCAGGACGGCGCGCTCCCGGGCGCTCTCCCGGGCCAGGCCGATCTCGCCGTGCGCCAGGTACCGCAGCCCGCCGTGCACGAGCTTGGACGACCAGCGACTGGTCCCCGCGGCGAGGTCCGTGCGCTCGCACAGCGCGACGCTCAGGCCACGGGCGGCGGCGTCCAGCGCGACCCCGGCGCCGGTGACCCCACCACCGACCACGAGGACGTCGACCCCGCGCTCCACGAGGGCGTCGAGGTCCCGGGCCCGCTGCCGGGCATCGAGGACACCGGGCCGGGCGGCGTCCCTCGGGTGCGGCTCGGGCACCGGCAGACTGTAGCCGTGGCAGAGCTTCCGGAACTGACGATCCAGGGCTGGGGGCCCTCGGCCGCCCGCATCGCGACGGTCGCTGCACGGGAGGACGCCGACAGCCCCGACGAGGGCGTGCTGGAGCTGAGGCCGGACTCCGACCTGCGCACCGTGCTGCCCAAGGCGGCCCGCAAGCACCTGTCGCGGGAGCTCGGCTGGACGCCCCGGTCGACGCCGCCGGTGCCGGTGCGGGAGATCGAGCTCGCGCCCTCCCGGCTGCCCGCCCAGGCGCGGGCGCGCTTCGTCGCCCTGCTCGGCGAGGAGTCGGTCGCCGACGACCGGCTGACCCGTCTGGTGCACGCCGGCGGCAAGAGCTACCTGGACCTGCTGCGCCGGCGCGGCGGGGACGCCAGCGACGCCCCCGACGCCGTCCTGACCCCCGGCAGCACCGAGGACGTCGCCGCGCTGCTGCACGCCTGCAGCGAGCTGGGCGTGGTCGTCGTCCCCTTCGGCGGCGGCACCAGCGTGGTCGGCGGGCTGTCCGGCACCGACGCCGACGACCGGCCCGTCGTGGCGGTCGACCTGCGCCGGATGAGCACGGTGCACTCGATCGACGTCCCCTCCTCGCTGGTCACCGTCGGCCCCGGCATGCGCGGCCCGGCGCTGGAGGACGCGCTGGCGCAGGAGGGGCTGACGTTCGGTCACCTGCCGCAGAGCTGGGAGTTCGCGACGCTCGGCGGGTACGCGGCCACCCGCTCGGCGGGACAGTCCTCCACCGGCGTGGGCCGGTTCGACGACCTGGTCGCCGGGCTCACCCTCGCCACGCCGTCCGGCGTGCTGGAGCTGGGCGCGCCGCCGGCCTCGGCGGCCGGCCCCGACCTGCTCGGCCTGGCGCTGGGCTCGGAAGGGACGCTCGGCATCATCACCGAGCTGCGGCTGCGGGTGCGCCCCCGACCGCGGGCCACGCACTACGAGGGCTGGTCCTTCCGCAGCTGGGCCGCCGGGCTCGCCACCCTGCAGCGGCTGGCGCGGCACGACCTGCTCCCCGACGTCATCCGGCTGTCCGACCCCGACGAGACCCGGGCGAACCTGCGGCAGGCGGGCGGGGCCGGTGCCCGCGCCCTGCGCGGCACGCTGCGCGCCCGCCGGCGCGGCGAGGGGTGCCTGCTGGTGGTCGGCTGGGAGGGGCTGCCGACGATCGTCCGGGCCCGCCGGTCGGCGACCGCCTCGGTCCTCCGGGACGGCGGGGCGGCGCGGCTGGGACGCCGGGTCGGGCAGTCCTGGGTGCGTCACCGGTTCGCCGCCCCGTACCTGCGGGACCGGTTGTTGGACGCCGGCCTGCTGGTCGAGACGCTGGAGACCGCGGCGACCTGGACCGCTCTGCCGGCCGTGTACGACGCCGTTCGCCGGGCGCTGCAGACCTCGTTGACCCGGCAGGGACGCCGTCCGCTGATCATGACCCACGTCTCGCACGGCTACGCCACCGGCGCCTCGCTGTACGTCACGGTGCTGGCCGACCGGGACGACGACCTGCCCATCCAGCAGTGGCTGACCGCCAAGCGCGCGGCCACCGACGCCCTGCTGGCCGCCGGGGGCACGCTCACCCACCACCACGCCGTCGGCGTCGACCACCGCCCGTGGCTGGCCCAGGAGATCGGGCCGCTGGGCGTGGACGTGCTGCGCGCGGTCAAGCAGCGGCTGGACCCCCGGGGCATCTGCAACCCCGGGGTACTGCTGCCAGACTGACGGGCGTTTCAGCAGCTCAACTGGGGTACCGAACTCCCGTGCCCCCCGGTCCGGAGTCCACTGCAGGCGGCGAGGTGCGCGCAGGGGAGATCGTCCGGACCGAGGACGCCACCGGGCCGCTCCTGCGTTTCAGCGGGGCGATCGACCGGGAGGCGGTGCGCCGTTTCCGGCTGCTCGTGCCGCCGGCGTCCTGGCCGCCCCGCGCCGACCTGACGGCGGTCACCACCATCGACGCCGCCGGGCTGGAGCTGCTGGTGCACCTGGCGCGCAAGCCGCGCCGGCGCGGCGGCGAGCTCGAGGTCCTGGGCCTGGCCGGGCACCTGCGGCCGGTGCTGGCACGGGCCGGCCTGGCCGGGCTGCTCAGCCCCGACGCACCCACCCACTGACGCCCGGTGGGCCGGCGGGAACCCGTCAGCTCCCGCGTGTGCGCCGTTCCCCGGTCAGGGGCGCGGCGGACGGCGGATGGCCGGCAGCCGCGGGGCGAGCAGCCGGGTCAGCCAGCCACCGATCAGGGCGGCCACCACCAGGACGACGACGAAGACGACCTCGTTGATCCGCTCGGCTCCGATCAGGCCCAGCAGGAGCACCAGCACGGTCGCGACCAGCAGCGACAACCCGGCGGCCAGCATCACCAGCAGCCAGCGCGGCGGCCCGGCCGGGGCATCCGGACGGCGGGCGGGGTCGGTCGGGCTCACGTCCGTAGTGGACCACGCGCGGGCTGTGCCGCCGGCGCCTCCGCCGCCCGCCCGGGCATGGACCCACGGATCCACTCCACGGTCTCGGCCAGGCCGTCGGCGAGCTGGACGGCCGGCGACCACCCCAGCAGCTGCCCGGCCAGGGTGGCGTCGAGGGCCGACCGGTGCAGCTCGCCCGGGCGGGCCGGCGCCCTGCCGGGCTCGTCCGGTGCGCCACAGAGCTCGGCCATCATCGTGTGCAGCCGGCGCACCGACGTCTCCACCCCGGTGCCGATGTTGACCCGGAGGTCCTCGGCCACCGGCCCGCACGCCGCGCGGAACGCGGCCGCGACGTCGGCGGCGTGCACGAAGTCCCGGGTCTGGCTGCCGTCGCCGTAGATCATCGTCGGCTCCCCGGCGATCAGGCGGTCCGCGAACAGCGAGATCACGCCCGCCTCGCCGGCCGGGTCCTGTCGCGGGCCGTAGACGTTGGCCAGCGCCAGCGCCGTCCAGCGCAACCCGTGCAACCGCCGGAACGTGGCGAACCACAGCTCGACCGCCGCCTTGCTCGCCGCGTACGGGGACTCCGGCGCGATCGGGGCGGTCTCCGCCACCGGGGGCGGGGTGGCCGACCCGTAGATCGACCCGCCGGACGACGCGAACACCACCTTCCCCACCCCGGCGTCGACCGCCGCCTGCAGCACGGCGACGGTGCCCACCACGTTGCGCAGGGCGTCGTTGGCCGGGTCGGCGACCGAGGCGCGCACGTCGATCGCCGCGGCCAGGTGGCACACCACCGAAACCCCGAAGGTGCCCAGCGCGCGGGACACCGCGGGATCGGCCACATCGGCCTCCAGCAGCTCCACGTCGCTCCCCAGCGCGGCGAGGTTGGCCACCCGCCCGGTGGACAGGTCGTCGATGACGAGGACGGGATGCCCCGCCTCCACCAGCGCCGTGGTGACGTGCGAGCCGATGAAGCCGGCGCCTCCGGTGACCGCGATCGGCGGCCGTGCGCCGGTCATGCCGCCGCCCGTCCGACCAGCAGGTGGTGCGGGTGCGCCCGGCCACGGTCCAGCCGCCGGGACCGGACGTCGAGCAGACCGGCCGCCTGCAGCCAGCGGGCCCGCTGGTCGGGCTCGACGAAGGCGAAGTGCGCGGAACCGGCGGTGATCCGCAGCACCCGCACCGACAGGGTCTCCTGCGCCCGGTTGACCCAGGCCTTCCAGCGCGGGCGGGTGGACATGTCCTTGACCACCAGCACACCGCCGGGGGCCAGGATCGCCGCGCACGACTCCAGCAGCGCCCGTTGGCCGGCCTCGTCCAGCAGGTACAGCACGTCGACCAGGACGACGGCGTCCCACGGACCCGCCGGCAGGACACCGGACTCGGCGACCGCGAAGCTCAGCCGCCCGGAGGCGGTGGACCGCGTCGCCACGGCAATCTTGTCCGCGTCGATGTCGACCCCGTGCACCTCCACCCCGGGCACCCGCTGGGCGACGTAGGTGCTGAACAGGCCGTGCCCGCAGCCGACCTCCAGGATCCGGCCGGTCCGCGGCAGCACGTCCACGACCGGCGGAAAGGGGCAGCTCAGCCAGCGGACGAGGACGTGCAGCCGGTCGCCGGGCGGCGCTCCGCGATAGGCGGCGATCGCGGCGCGGGCAGCCCGGTCGGGCCAGCGGCTCACCGGGCGCCTGCCAGGTCGGCGAAGGACCCCAGCCGGTAGCCCAGCCGGCCGACCAGCTCACGGGTGGCCGGCGCGGTCAGCATGGCCAGCTCGTCGGCCCACCGGTATCCCCACTGGAAGCGGCTGAGCGCGGCCTCGCCGGCCTCGCCCGGGTGCGTGTTGACCTCTGCCGACGCCGCCCCCGATCGGGCCAGCCGGCCGAGGGTGCCGGTGAACCGGGCCCGGTCCAGCGCGCCGGCCTCGTCCAGTCCCGCGTAGTCCTCGGTGGTGCGCAGCCCGGCCCGCTGCAGGCGTGCCCGCAACCGTCCGGAGAGCAGTCGCACGCCCAGGCCCAGGGGCCCGCGACGCCGGCTGGTGGGCAGTCGCACGCTGGGCACTCCCGCGTTCCTCGCCAGTTCCACGACCACCCCGGCCACGGCCGGCCAGAGATGAGTGTGCTGATGGGTGTCCAGATGGGTGATCCGGACGCCGATGCCGGCCACCCGTTCCAGCTGGGCGGCGAACTCCCGGCGGACGTCGTCGGGATCGATCCGGCCGGCCACCCCGCGAGCGACGACCGTGCGGTAGCTCAGCGGGAAACGCCCGTCCCGGTCGACCAGGGTCGGGATCTCCCCGGCCGACAGCAGCGGCGGGTCCTCCCCCACGATCGCCAGGTGGGCGCCGACGGCCAGCCCGGGCAGATCCCGGAGCCGGGCGGCGGCCTCGTCGAAGGCGGTGCCGACGGCGAGCACGGACGTCGAGGTGACCACGCCGTCGGTGTGCCCCCGGTGGACCGCCCGGCACACCCCGGGGGTCAGCCCCATGTCGTCGGCGTTCACCACGAGCAGCCGGCTCATCGGGTGACCGGCCCCAGGGCCGCCAGCTCCGCGCGCAGCTCCCGCATCTCGGTCAGCATCCGGCGGATGACCGCCGGGGAGGACAGGGTCGAGACCCCCCGGGTCCGGGGGAAGTAGTCGACCCCGATCTGGACGATGTGGAAGCCCAGCCGCTGGGCCCGGATGACCAGCTCGGCGTCGATGAACGACCCCTCGCTGACCGGCCGCGCGGCCTCCAGCACGTGCCGCCGGACCAGCTTGAACGCGAAGTTGATGTCCCGGACCCGGGTCCCGAAGAGCAGCTGGACCAGCGAGTTGTAGACGAAGGAGTAGACCGCGCGGCGCGGGCCCTCCCCGGTCCGGTCCAGTCGGTAGGCGCTGACCATGTCGGCCTCGTACTGCCGCAGCACGCGCAGCGCCCGGCCCAGCTCCAGCATCTCGAAGGGCAGGTCGGCATCGGTGTAGAGCACGACGTCCCCGCGGACGCTGTCGAAGCCGGTCTTGATGCTGCCGCCCAGCCCCCGGTTGACCGGGTGGTGCACGACCCGGACGCGCGGGTCTGCGGCCGCCAGGGCGTCGGCGATGGCCGGCGTGCGATCGGTGGAGCAGTCATCGACGATGACCAGCTCGTAGTCGGCGATCTCCCCCAGTCCGAGCAACCGCCGGCACTCGTCCTCGGCCGCCCGGACCGCCCGCTCGACGTAGTCCTCCTCGTTCCACATCGGGAAGAAGATCGACAGCAGCTCGACCTGGGGTGACACGTTCACGAGACCTCCACACCGTGAGCGAAGGCGACCGTCGCCACGCACAGACCCGCCGCGAGCGCGACGAGCACCACCGGGAGCAGCCAGCGCGGCCTGCGGCCGTCGGCGAGCACCACGGCCGCCGCGGCGATCACCGGGAAGGCGGCCAGGGTGTACCGCCCGGCCCCCATGAAGTCCTTGGTCCCGATGATCGGGATGGCCAGGGAGACCAACGCGAAGGCCGTGTAGCCCCACCCGAACCGGCGCCACGCCGTGCGCAGCAGGAGCACGGCGATCAGGCACGCCAGCGCCTGCGGCACGAGGAGCGCGATGTTCTCCCACACGCCGCGCACGATGGTCCCGAGGAAGACCACCTTGAACCAGGTGTAGGGGCCGCTGCCCTGGTTCCAGCCGGGCGCCTCCTGCACGGCGACGAACGCCAGCGGGTTTCCGAAGCGCACACCCAGGTAGACCATCCAGCCCACCAGCCCGGTGCCGGAGAGCAGCAGCGCCGCCTGTCGCCAGCGGACGGCGGGCAGGGCGGCCCACAACTCGCGGAGCGGCACCGGTCCACCGCGCCCGGCGGGTGCGGGATCGGCCGGGCCTGCGGGTGCGGGATCGGCCGGGCCGTTGCCGCCCCCCGCGCCGGCCAGCGCCAGCGAGCGGGCGGTCCGGGCCGACCGCTCCTCGGCGATCATCTCCACTGCGCGGACGACGAGCCCGACGAGGACGGCGATGCCGACCGGCCGCCCCCCGGTCGCCAGGATCCCCACCAGACCCGCCAGCACGAAGTGGCGCCGCTCCAGCAGCGCGAACGACCCCAGTGCGGTGAGCAGGAACAGGGCGTCGCTGTAGCCGCTGCCGTAGAGGAAGAAGCTGTACGGGTAGAGCAGCAGCAACGCGACCGCGACCACCGCCGTGCGCGGCGACACCCGGGACCGGACCCAGTCCGCGAACAGCGCGACCGCCCCGGCCGCCGAGACCAGCGTGACCAAGCCCGCGGCGGTCGTCCAGTCGTCCCCGAGCAGCAGCCCCACCGCGTGCACCAGCAGCGGGTAGGCCGGGAAGAAGGCGATCGACGACTGGACCCCGGGGACGTAGGAGTAGCCGTCCTCGGCGATCGCGTAGTACCAGCCCGAGTCGCCGTGGAACCAGGCGTCCAGCCAGGCCGGCCCGTCCAGCGGGGCGAAGGTGGACCCGACCTCCCGGAAGACCGACCAGGCCAGGAGGGAGGTGAGGGCGACCATGGCCACGAAGGCACCTACAGCGATCAGTGGCAGGCGCCGGTGCAGCACCTCCCACCGCCCGGGAGTCGTCGGCGTCACAGGCGCACGATAGAGCGCCGCCGCCGGCGGCGGACCAGGGCGGGCGTGTTCCGGTACAGCTGGGGCTGGTGGGGCTCCCGGCGCCTGGGAGGCGACGGGAGCCGGACACCCGCCGCCCCGCACCGCTGCCGGAGCGCTGCGTGGGGCACCATCGACGGCGACGGAACGGCCGGACGGAGGACCGACGCGGTGGTGCTCGCGGTGCTGGCGGTGGCCGGAGCTGCCCTCTGTTACGGCGCGGCCACGGTTCTTCAGGCCGCCGCCGTCGCGCGGGCGGCCCGCCCCGGGCTGACCGGCCTGCTCGGTGGGCTGGCCCGGGATCCGCGCTACGCCGGCGGCCTCGCGCTGGTCGCCACCGGCTTCCTGCTGTCCCTGGTCGCCGTCCGGGCGCTGCCGCTGTTCGTCGTCCAGGCCGGCCGGGCCTCCAGTCTCGGGGTGACCGCGGTGCTCGCCGCGGTGACGCTGGGCACCCGGCTGCGCCGGCACGAGGTGGGCGCCCTCGGCGGGGTCGCCGTGGGGCTGGTCGCCGTGGCCCTGGCCGCTGCGCCGCAGGGTCCGGCGGCCGTGTCCGACAGCGTCCGGTGGGCCGCGCTGGCGGCCGCGGGGGTGCTCGCCGCGCTCGTGCCGCCGGTCGCCCGGGCCCGGCCGTCGGCACGCACGGGTGCCTTCCTCGCCGTCCTGGCCGGTTGCGGATTCGGGCTGTTGTCCCTGGGCGCCCGGGTGCTCGGTCCGATCACCGTCCCCGGCGTGCTGGCAGATCCCAGCGTCTACGTGATCGGGCTCGGCGGGGTGACCGGGTTGGTGGCCGGCGCGCTGGCCCTGCAGCGGGGCAGCGTGGTGACGATCTCCACGACGATGGTCGCGACCGAGGCCGTGGTGGGCTCACTGCTGGGTGTCGCCGTCGGCGACCGGCCTGCCCAGGACATGGGCGGACTGGCGGTCGCCGGCTTCGTCGTCACGGTGGGCAGCGCCCTGCTGCTCGCCCGCTTCGGGGCGGCCTCGGTGGCCACCGCAGCCGCCGACCCGCAGCTCGCCGAGCGCGACTGTCCGCGGCGCCGCCCCTCAGGGCTGGCCGCCCAGGGGGAGATCCAGCAGGCTCCTGGCCATGATCTCTGCAGCCGGGGTGTCCGCGAGCAGTGGCGTGACCAGCGAGGTGGGCCGGCTGCGCACCGTGCTGCTGCACCGCCCGGGGGGCGAGCTCCGGCGACTCACCCCGCGGAACAACGGCGAGCTGCTCTTCGACGGCATCCCGTGGGTCGCGCGGGCGCAGGAGGAACACGACGCGTTCGCCGCGGAGCTGACCGGGCGTGGCGTCGAGGTGCTGTGCCTGGACCGGTTGCTGGCCGAGGTGATGGCCGTCCCCACCGCGCGCGCACAGGTGATCGCCGAGGCCGTCCACGACCCGCGCCTGGGCGCCACCCTGCGGCGCGCGACCACCGCGCATCTCGAGGGCCTGGCCCCGGACGACCTCGCCGCGGCGCTGATCGCCGGCGTCGCCCACAACGAGCTGCGCGGCGGCCGGGGGCTGGCCTACCAGCTGATGGGCCCGGGTGACTTCGTCGTCCCGCCGCTGCCCAACCTGATGTTCACCCGCGACTCGTCGGTGTGGGTCGGCGGACAGGTCGCCGTGACCTCGCTGACCATGCCGGCCCGCGCCCGGGAGAGCACGCTCACCGCTGCGGTCTACACCCACCACCCGCGCTTCGCCGGGGTCGAGCGGCTCTACGGCGCCCACCTGGAGCACCTCGAGGGCGGTGATGTGCTGCTGCTGGCCCCCGGCGTGCTGGCGGTCGGGGTGGGCGAGCGGACGACGGCCGGCGGCGCCGAACGACTGGCCCGCCGGGTCTTCCACCGCGGGCTGGCGCACACGGTGCTCGTCGTCCCGATCGCCCAGCGGCGGGCGACGATGCACCTGGACACGATCTGCACGATGGTCGACGTCGACGCCATGGTCATGTACCCCGCCGTCGCCGACCACCTGCAGGCCTGGACGGTCACCGCCGGCGACGAGCTGCCCGACGACGCCGACACCACCGAGTTGTCGGTGGACGGCCCGCAGCCGTTCCTGATCGCGGCCGCCGCGGCGATGGGGATCGACCGACTGCGGGTGATCGACACCGGGCTGGACCCGGTGACCGCCGAGCGCGAGCAGTGGGACGACGGCAACAACACCCTCGCGCTGGCTCCACGGCTGGCCGTCGCCTACGAGCGCAACACCGTCACCAACGCCGCCCTGGAGGCCGCCGGCATCGAGGTCATCGCGATCGCCGGCTCGGAACTGGGCAGCGGGCGGGGCGGCCCGCGGTGCATGTCGTGCCCTCTGGTGCGGGATCCACTTCGGCCGTGACGTAACGGTCCGTCCCTCGTTCTACTCGTCGGTAGGTATTGCAGCCGTGCACCATCGACGCCACTGGGGGCGCCATGTCCAAGCTCTGGAAGATGCCATTCGCGGCGCTGGCCGCACTCGCCGTGCTGGTGCTGGCCCCCGGTACCGCGACCGCCGCGGAGGACCCGGTCAGCACGGTCGTCGGGTGCGTGGTCGGTCTGGTCAGCGGCGGCTGCCCGCCCCCTGCAGCGCTGGCACCTCCGGTCACGGAAGGCGCGACCGGCGCGGGCGACGGCGCCGGTTCCGACTCAGGGGCCCCCGCTCCCGGGAACGTCCTCGGCGACGTCGTGGGCGGCGCCCTCGGCAACCTGCCCGGCCCGTCCGACGAGCACACACCTCCCGCCGCCGGCAGCGACGCCACCACCGACCAGCCGGCGGACGAGACGGACGGCGGCAGCGCCGGCGGTCTGCTCGCCACCGCGTGCGACGCCCTCCCCGAGATCCCGGCGATCCCGGGCCTCGGCAGCCTCACCGAGGTCACCTGCGAGCAGCTGCCCGCGGTCGTCTGCCCGCCGCTGCTGTCGCACCCGGACATCCCCGGCCTCGCCGAGGTCGCGGAGCTGCTGCTGTGCGCCGCCCCCAACACCACGCCCCCCACGGGCGGAGAGCCGTACTACGAGAACTGCGACCAGGCCCGGGCCGCCGGGGCTGCGCCGATCCAGGCCGGTCAGCCGGGGTACCGCCCCGGGCTGGACCGTGACAGTGACGGCGTCGCCTGCGAGGCCAGCGAGGACACCGGCGCCGCAGTGGTCCCGGTGGGCGCGACCACGCCCCCGGTGGCGGTCGTGGGCGGAGTCGGGCGACTGGCCTACACCGGAACGGAGCTGTCCCCGCAGCTGGGCAGCGCGGGCGCGCTGCTCGCGCTCGGCAGCGGACTGCTGCTGGCCGCGCGCCGCAGGAGCTGACCCCGACCGTCAGGCGGCCGAGCGCTCCCCCCGGGCATCG
>JAOPVN010000389.1 GCA_025966175.1 Modestobacter sp.
GGTGCGCTGGCTGCCGTCGGTGCGCGGGGTGGTGTCGGTGCGCGGGTCGATGTTGCGCTGCTTGGCGTCCGGGCGCCCACGCTCCTCGGTGCGGGGGGTGGTGTCGGGGCGCTGGCTGCCTTCGGTGCGCGGGGTGGCGTCGGTGCGCGGGGTGGTGTCGGGGCGCTGGCCGGTGCCGGCATTCGCGGGACTGCCGGCCTCATCACCGCCCCCGACCTGGATGCGGACCGAGTCGACGGCCGGGACCTGGTTCGCGAACACCTGCATCGGGATCCGATGCGATCCGTCGCCGGCCCAGGTCGTGCACTGGGCCTCGCCGGCGGCGGGCAGACCCGGGATCTGGACCGTGACCGTGTCCGGCGCGGCTCCGCCGCCGCCGTCCTCGGTGGCGACGAAGACGTCTTGACGGTCCGGCTGGGGCGCCTGGTCGGTGCTGTCCAGCACGCGGCAGGCCGTGTGGAAGTGCCCGCGGACGAGGCCGTTCCCGTCCAGGATGGAGCGCTCGAGGTAGTAGCCGCCCTGCGCGGCAGCCAGGAAGCGGTCCCGCACGAGGTTGCGCGTCGACACCTTGATCGTGAACGGCTGGCCGACCGCCACCTGGTCAGGGGCGTCGGTGATCAGCAACTGCGGGACGTTCTCGGCCGCGGGAACCTCGCCGAACTCGGTCGAGACGCACGCGGGCCCGATCTGGTTACCGTCGTGCGGCGGCAGAGCGGAGTCCTCGCACGTCCGCGACAGCGGCACGACCGGAGCCGCGCCGGGCGCCGCCGCACCATGCTCCGCCGCATCGTGCCCCGGGTCCGCCGCAGCGGACCCCGTGGCGGCAGCCGCGACCAGTTCCGCGGCAGTCGCAGAGGACTGGGTGGCCGCCGTCCCACTGTTGCCCACCGCGGCCACGGCGGTTCCGCCGAGTACCGCTCCCACGGCCAGCACCGTGGCGATCGGGAGTGCCCGCTTGCTGTTCCTGTTCCTGTTCATGTTCCGCTCCTTGCGTAGTGCCCGCCGGCCGTTGCCCGCGGTCTCGTGGTTCGGCCCCTTCTCGCTGCGGTGAGCGCCCGGACGATTCCGGCCAGTGCCCGGCCGGCGAGGATGAGCAGAATGGTGAAGACGGCTGCGACCAGGGCGAACAGCACGAAGGTGAGCGCGTTCGACCGCCAGTCGGGGTTGGTCAGTGCGGCGGTGTCGGGGAGCTCGTCGTAGCGCACGAGCCCGGTCGACTCGAGGTATCCGATGTGCCGCTCAACGAATGCCATCGCCTCGGTCGTGAACTCGCGGATCACCGCATTGCGCGTCGCGACCCGGACCTGCGTGAGAACCGGCAGCACGTTGCCGTGCGCCTGCCGCAGCAGGAAGACGGCGCGCTCGTCGAATGCGGCGCCGCGCGCCGCGTCGATCTCGCGGAGCCAACCCTGCTGCTCGGGGGTCGGCTCGGTCGGTAGCTCGACGCCGAGCCGGGCCGCGGCCTTGTTCACGATCCCGTCCAGCTCCTGATGTTCGGCGGCGATCTTGCCGCCGACCTCGCGGACCCGCGGATCGACGGCCCGCTCGCTCGCCCACATCCCGACCGGCATCTCCCACAGGCCGGCCTGCTTCACCTTGTGCAGCACTTCGCGGTCCGTCACCGCGAGGGGCTCATCGCCGGCGGTCGGCGGCTGTGCGGGCTCCGGAACGGCCTGGCCGTCTGGCTGCGCGACTGCGCCGACACCAGTGCTCGGGGCGCTTCCGCCATGGGAGAGCGGGCCGGGTCCGGACGCATCCACGGCGCCGGGCGCCGGGACGGTCTCGGCGGCCCCGGCCCGCGCGGGGACGATCAGCGGGATGGCGGCCGCCACGAGCAGGACGAGCGTGGAGACCAGTAGCAGCAGGACCGGCCGGCGGATCATCAGCTGGGAACGGCGGAGTTGGAGTGGGATGAGTCGAGGCCCGGAGAGGCGGTGGTGCATGGGCGCGTGCATCCCTCGATCGGGTGAACGGGTGTGACTGAAAGAGGTTAGGCATGCGCGCAGCGTGATCGGAAGCCCTTGTGACGGACTGGTTCGCTCGGGCCGGGTGTCGCCCGTCCGGGTCGTCCGACGAACACGCAATGACCCCTGCGCGCCCCGCCCGGCGGCGAACGACCAAGCGGGCAGGTGAGGAGCCCGCCGGGCTCCCCGCCGGTTCTCCACTCGGGCGCGCCGTTCACATCCGCACCGGCGGCCGCCCGGCGGATCGCAATGATGAGTGTCACATCGACCGAGGTGCGGGCCCCGCGGCCCGTACGAGCCACTGCTCCAGCAGAAGCCCGCGGCACCGCGGCTGGTCACGTTCGCGCTCGGGTCCGTAGAGGACAACCGTCCGCCTGGGCGCCGGCTCGGCCCCCTGCTGCCGTCTCCGCGAGGAGCCCGGTCCGACCAGCGCTCCCGGGAGCCCGGGCGGGCGCGACCAGCTGGCTAGGGACCGAACGCGGTCAGGAACCGGTCGCGGAACGCGTCCATCCGCCAGACCGGAGCCTGTGGCCCCGGCTCCAGGCCTTGCTGCCACCCCCACCGGTCGATCCGGTCGAGAACGGCGCGGTCGCGGGTGACGACGGCGATCGGCACGTCGTGGTCGGCGCCGCGGGCGGTGACCAAGGGGGCCTGGTGGTCGCCCAGGAAGATCAGCACGAGGTGGTCGTCGCCGTAGGCCTCGACCCAGGACACGAGGCAGCCGAGCGTGTACTCGATCGAACGTCGGTACCGGTCGCGCAGCTGGGCCGGGTTCTCCGCCCAGAGGGCACTCGGCGGCGCGCCCGCCGCGGGCATGGCGTCGAAGGCGGAGCCGTCACCGACGTCGTCCCACCCGAGGATCCGAGGGATGAACTGCCACGGTGCGTGGCTGCTGCCGAGGACGATCTCCGCCCACAGCGGAGGGTGGTCCGGCCTACCGTGCTCGAGGCGCTGGAAGGCCGCCAGGGTGTACTGGTCGGGGACGGTGGGCCAGCCGTGGTCCGGGCCGCGGTACCCGAGGTCGTCCTGGGCGTAGACCCGGTCGTAGCCGTAGAACGCCCCCTCCGGCCAGGGGCCGGTGGTGCCCGGCATGATCGCGACGGTCCGCCATCCCGCGCGCCCAGACGCGCTGGTCAGGGTCAGCCGGTTCGAGGAGACGAGGGTGCGGTAGCGCTGCTGGTCGTCGATCCAGAGACCGGAGAGGAACGTGGAGTGCGCCAGCCAGCTGTTGCCGCCCGTGGTCGACGAGGTGAGGAAGGCGCTGCGGGAGGAGTACCCGGCCGCGTCCAGTCGACGGGTCCCGTCGTCGAGGACCGCGCCGACCCCGGATGCGAACGCCGGTTCCTCGATCGCGTTGCGCCCGTAGCTCTCCACGAAGGCGACGACGACATCCTTGCCGCGGAGCGCCGTCAGCAACTGATCGCCCGGCCTGTCGCCGAAGGCGTCCGTCCCGGCCGCTGCGGCGAAGGCCCGCTCGTCCCGTAGGTCCGCGCGCTCCTGGACCACCCGGTCGCGGACGAGGGCTGCCGCGTTCGAGGCAGCGACCGGCACGTCGGGCACGAGTTGTGCGCCGAGCAGGGTGCAGGCGACCCAGGCGGTGCCGAGCACGAGGAGGGCTCGGGTCGTGGCGGTCCTGCGCCGGTGGACGAGCCGGGACAGCCGCAGGACCGACCCCGTCAGGGTGGCGAGCACGGCGACGGCGAGGACCACGGCGGCGACCACGGCCGCGATCGCGGCGCCCCTGCCGCTCGTGCCGTCGAGGAAGTTCACGGCGGGGCCGAACATCGTCCAGTCGATCATCGGGTCGAACGGTCGGCCGAGCACCGCGACGAACCCCATGTCGAGGATCTTCAGGAGGGTCAGCAGACCGAGGGCGACTCCGGTGGACGCAGCGACCACCCGGCGTGCCCTGCGGGGCAGGACGAGGAGGACGGCGGCGCCGACGAGTCCTTCCACCGGGATGCGCACGAACGCGCCGGGGGTGACCTCGGTCAGCCGGTCCGGGGCGACGAGGGCGGCGAGCACCAGACCACCCGCCACGGCGCTGGTCACCCACGCCGCGACGCGGCGCCCGGCCGCGAGGCCACCGAGGC
>JAOPVN010000397.1 GCA_025966175.1 Modestobacter sp.
AGGTCACCAGGTCCGCGCTGCAGAGCGCGGCCTCCATCGCGGCGCTGTTGCTGACCACCGAGACGCTCATCGTCGAGCAGGTCCTGGGCAACCCCGGGGCGATCATCGCGCCCGGCTTCGGGGACCTGGCCGAGGGGATGGTCCGACCCTCGAACATCTACTGACCGCTGAGGACCGGGGTGAGGGGATCGATCCGGTGAGCCCGCCGTTCAGCGGCGGTGACACGGCGACCACGGAGCTGCCCGCGCCCGGGTCGGCGGAGCACCTGCGCCGGCCCGGGACCCGGCCGGTCCGGTGGCGGCTTCCGATCGCCACGCTGGGGCCGGCGTTCCTGGCCGCCGTCGCCTACGTGGATCCGGGCAACGTGGCCACCAACCTGGCGGCGGGCTCCCAATTCGGCGCGGCGCTGCTGTGGGTGGTGGTCACGGCCAGTGCCGTGGGAATCCTGGTGCAGTACCTGTCGAGCAAGCTCGGCCTGGTCACCGGGCGCAACCTGCCCGAGCACTGCCGCGGTGCGATGCCGAC
This sequence comes from Modestobacter sp., assembly GCA_025966175.1. Classification (GTDB taxonomy): domain Bacteria; phylum Actinomycetota; class Actinomycetes; order Mycobacteriales; family Geodermatophilaceae; genus Modestobacter. The sequence goes on from JAOPVN010000397.1 coordinate 526, forward strand.
CCCGGTCCGGCTGGCCATGTGGCTGCAGGCCGAGATCGTGGTGGTGATGACCGACCTGGCCGAGATCGTCGGCGGGGCGATCGCGCTGCACCTGCTGGTCGGGCTGCCGCTGCCGGCCGGTGCGGTGGTCATGGTGGTGGCGACCTGCGTCGTGCTGGCCGGCAGCGTGCGCGGGCACGGGCTGTTCCGGCCGGTGGTCTTCGCCTCCCTGGGCGTGGTCGGGGTCGGCTTCGTCTACCCGGCGCTGATCTCCGGGGTCGGCGTCGCCGAGGTCGGGGCGGGGCTGGTGCCCGGGCTGGCCGGCGCCGGCAGCGCGTACCTGGCGGCCGGGATCGTCGGGGCGACCGTGATGCCGCACGTGGTGTACCTGCACTCCGGGCTGACCACCGGGGTGCGGTCGGCCAGCGGGCGCGGGGTGCGGCGGCTGCTGCAGGTCAGCCGGGCCGAGGTGCTGGCCGCCATGCTCCTGGCGGCGGGCGTGAACATCTCGATCATGCTGGCCGGCACGGCCCTGGGCCCGGCGGGGGGCGCCTCCATCGAGTCGGCCCACCGCGCCCTCGCCGGGTCGGCCGGTGCCGTGGTCGCGGCGCTGTTCGCCGTCGCCTTGCTGGCCTCGAGCTTCGCCTCCACCTGCGTCGGCGTGTACAGCGGCCAGATGATCATGCAGGGGTTCCTCGACCGGTCGGTGTCGATCTGGCTGCGGCGCGCGGTGTCGGTGGTGCCCGCCCTGGTGGTCCTGCTCGCCGGGCTGAATCCCACGGACGCGCTCGTGCTCAGTCAGGTGGTGCTCTCCTTCGGCCTGCCCTTCGCCCTGGGTCCGCTGATCTGGTTCACCGCCCGTCGGGCCTCGATGGGGGAGGACCGGAACGCCCCGGCGACCACCGTCGTCGCCGTCGTCGTCCTGGGTGCGGTCATCGCGCTGAACGTGTTCGTGCTGGTGAGCTCGTGGTGAGCCCCGCGAACGGGGACCGGGCCCGCTCACCGCCATGCACCCGACCGCGACGTCGCCGCCCGTGTCGCGGCGGGCGGGCGTCGTGGCGTTCCGGAGTGCTGTCCGTCCTCCCGCTGCGATCGGAGCTCCGATGTCCTTCGCCTTCCCGCTCTTCTCCCTGGGGCTGCTCGTCGCGGCCGGCTCGGGGCTGACGCTGGCCGTGGCCGGCCTGACCCCCAGCGAGGCGGTGCCCCGCTGCTGCCGACGGCGGGTCGACACCTTCGCGCGGCGGGCCCGGTTCACGGTGGTGGCCGGGCTGCTGGTCGCGGTGGTGGGGATCGTGGTCGGCGCGCTCCTGCTCGTCGGCTGAGCCGGTGTCGAGCCGGGCGGGCGACCCGCACCCGCACCCGGAGCTCGCCCTGGCCTGGAGCCGGCAGGCCCTCGCCCGCATCCTCGCGGTGGTCGCGCCCGGGCACCGGCTCTGCCGGATCTGCGGCGCCGAGTGGAGCTCCCTGATGTCACCCGACCACGTGTCCGGCCGCCCGCTCGGCGCCCGGTCCTGAGCTGCCGGTCCTGCGTCCTCGGTCCTGAGCCGTCGGTCCTGAGCCGCCGGTCCTGCGTCGTCGCGGACGGGGTCGGGAGGCGCGTCACCGCCTACAGTCGACGGCGACGCAACGGCGCGTCGGGAGGTGGCCCCGTGACCGATCGTGGTGGCGATCCGGATCCGGACTCGGGTGCGCCCGCGCCCGTGCCCGTGCCACTCCGCGCGGGTGACCTCTCGCTGCCGTCGGCCCGCCCGCGGGTGGCGGCCTCCTGGGTGCGCAGCCAGCGCTACGGGGTCTCGCCGGAGGCGGTGGAGCCGGTGTACAGCGGCTCGCTGGTGACCGACTCGCTGTTCTACGAGTGCGGTGCCGAGGTGCTCGGGCGGCTGCACGGCACGCTGGTCAACGAGCCCCTCGGCCTGATGATCACCGACGCCGAGGGCCTGGTGCTGGCCCGGTGGTCCGCGGACCAGGACATCAACCGCTCCCTGGACCGCGTGCACCTGGCACCCGGGTTCTACTTCGGTGAGCGGACCGCGGGGACCAACGGGCTGGGGCTGGCGCTGGCCGACCGCGTCCCCTCGCTGGTGCGGGCCGGCGAGCACTACGTCGCGCCGCTGCGCCGCTACACCTGCGCCGCGGTGCCGGTGCTGGACCCGCGGACCGGCGACCTCGTCGGCAGCATCAACATGACCACCTGGTCCGATGCCTCCTCCGACCTGCTGCTGGCGCTGGCCCAGTCCGCCGCCGGCAACACCAGCGCGCTGATGCACGTGCGGGCCGGTGGGCACCCGGTCCGGGGGATGCCGCGCGGGGAGGTGTTCCACGTCTTCGCCGACCGGTTGCCCGGGGCCGGCCCGGACCCGTGCCCGTCGAGGGCCTGGCGGGACGCCGTCGCCGCCGCCCGGGAGGCCGTTGCGGCGGGCCGGCTGCTGGCCGTCGTGGGGGAGCCCGGCGCCGGCAAGTCCGCCGTCGCCACCCTGGCCCGGCACGGGAGCCGGCGGCGGGAGCGCGTGCTGGTCGCCCGTCCGCCGCAGGCCCCGGACGTCGACTCCTGGCTGGCCCTGTGGTCACCGGAGCTGACCGCGCGGGACACCTGCGTGGTCGTCTCGGGTGCCGACGTGCTGCCGGCCTGGGCCGCCGACGAGCTGGCCGCGGTCCTGGGGACGGCGGCGCCCGGGCCGCTGCGTCCGATGGTGCTCACCGCACCCTCGCTGGCGGCCGTGCCCGAGTCGCTGGCGGTGCTGGTCGACTCGGTCATCGAGGTGCCACCGCTGCGGCACCGGATCGAGGACGTCGAGCCGCTGGCCCGCTCCTTCGCCCGGGAGCACCGGCACCGCGACGTCGACTTCACTCCGCGGGCCCTGCGCGCGCTGGCGGCCTACCCGTGGCCGGAGAACGTGCGGGAGCTGCGGTCGGTCGTCCGCGAGGCCGCCGCGCGGACCGACGTCGTCGACGTCCAGCACCTGCGGCCGGCGGTGCTCAGCTCCGGCTCGCGGTCGCTCACCCGGCTCGAGCAGCTGGAGCGCGACGAGATCCTGCGCTGCCTCACCCAGCCGGGCACCACTGCGGTGCAGGCGGCCGCGGAGCTGGGTCTGTCCCGCGCGACGCTCTACCGGAAGATCGCCCAGTACGGCCTCAAGGTGCGCGGCCGGGAGCACGCCGGGGAGTGAGGCCGGTGCGCTACCTGCCGCCCTGATCGCGCCAGGAGTGCAGCGGCTGGAGAGCGCAGGGCCGCCCTGGCCGTCCGGGGATGTGCCGGGTCGGCCTGTCCCGCGCCTGCTGGGCGCGCACACCGGACGGGTGCGTGCTTCGCTGGCCGCGGCGGCACGGTCCTGCGGAGGGAGCCTGGCGATGACGGCACCGGACCAGCACCCCGGGTTCGACGGCTTCGAGCTGTCCCGGATCGGGGTGGGCGAGGTGACGCTGCGGGTGCGTGTCGGTGGTGCCGGCCCCCCGCTGCTCCTGCTGCACGGCTACCCCGAGACGCACCTGATGTGGGGTGAGGTTGCGGGCGACCTGGCCCGGGACTTCACCGTCGTCGCACCGGACCTGCGCGGCTACGGGGGGAGCTCCCAGCCTGCGACGGTCCCGACGCACGAGACGTACGGCAAGAGGGCGATGGCCGCCGACGGGATGGCGCTGATGCACCGGCTGGGCTTCGACCGGTTCGACGTGGCCGGCCACGACCGCGGTGCCCGGGTGGCCTACCGGATGGCGCTGGACTCCCCGGACGCCGTCCGCCGGCTGACCGTCATGGACGTGATCCCCACCGGTGAGGTCTGGGCCCGCGCCGACGCGCGTTTCGCGCTGGGCTACTGGCACTGGGCGTTCCTGACGCTGGCCGAGCCCGTTCCGGAGACGGTCATCGGGCACGACCCGGAGCACTTCTTCCTCGACGCCCAGTTCGGCGGGGCGCTGCGCGGCTTCGCACCCGAGGCCGTCGCCGACTACACCCGGGCCCTGCACGACCGGGCCGTCGTGCACGCCATCTGCGAGGACTACCGCGCGGGAGCGAGCTGCGACCGGCAGCTCGACGACGAGGACCGGGCCGCCGGGCGGCGGATCGCCGCCCCGCTGCAGGTGCTGTGGGGGGCCAGGGGCGCACTAGCCGCCTGGTACGACCCGTTGGCGGTCTGGCGGGACTGGGCCGACGACGTCACCGGCTCGGCCATCGACAGCGGCCACTTCCTGCCCGAGGAGCAGCCGGCCGCGACGCTGGCGGCCCTGCGCAGCTTCCACACCGCGGGTCGGTGACACCGGGCGCCGTGGTCGCCGCGGAGCGAGGGCCGGCCAAGCCGCTGCCCGACGTCATTGCCCCCGACCTCGACGTGCTGTTCTGCGGCATCAACCCGTCGCTGATGTCAGCCGCCCGGGGGCACCACTTCGCCCGGCCGGGCAACCGGTTCTGGCCCGCGCTGCACCTGGCCGGCCTGACCCCGCGGCGGCTGACCCCCGACGAGGACGGTCTGCTGCCCGGCTTCGGGCTGGGGGTGACCAACGTGGTGGCCCGGCCCACCCGGACGGCCGCCGAACTCACCACCGCGGAGCTCCGCGAGGGCGCGGACGAGCTCGCCGACCTGGTCGCCCGGTACCGGCCGCGGGTCGTCGCCGTCCTCGGCATCACCGCCTGGCGGCTGGCCTTCCACCGGCCGAAGGCCGCACTGGGCCGGCAGCCGGAGCGGATCGGCGGCGCGGAGACCTGGGTGGCGCCCAACCCGAGCGGGCTCAACGCCCACCACCAGCTCCCCGACCTGGCCCGCCTCTACCGGCAGCTGCGAGGACCGTGAGGTCAGGCCAGGAACTCCGCCAGGTCCAGCACGCCACCGGCCGCCTCGAACTCCGCCCGGGCGGCGGCCAGCACCGCCGGGTCGGCGAGCACGTCGAGCGCGGTGAGGGCCAGCCCGACCGCGCCGTCCAGCACGGCCCGGTCCCCGGCCGGGGAGGCGGCGGCCGCGGCGAAGCCGGTGGTGTGCAGGGACGTGTCCGGGCCGGCGATGGCGATCATCGGGTGGATGGACGGCGTCCGGACGCTGACGTTGCCCAGGTCGGTCGACCCCGCCAGCGACGCCGGAGTGACCCCGGGCGGCAGCGCGGTGCGCCCCCGCCGGGCCTGGTGACGCGTCCAGCGGGCGGCGAGCTCGAGGTTGGCCCGGATCGGCAGGTAGGCCGGCAGCTCGTCCCAGTGCAGCTCGTACCCGCAGCCGGTCATCGCGGCCGCGGCCACCGCGATCGCCTCCATCCGGCGGCTGAGGTCGGCCAGCGTCTCCGGGGTCGCCGAGCGGACGTAGTACAGCGCGCTCGCCGTCTCCGGAACGACGTTGGGGCGCTGCCCGCCGTCGGTGATCACCCCGTGCACCCGGTCGGTGTCCGGGATGTGCTGACGGAGCATCGCGACTCCCTGGTAGCCGGCGACCACCGCGTCCAGGGCGTTGCGGCCCATGAACGGCTGGGCCGAGGCGTGCGCGGCGATGCCGGAGTAGGTGACCCGCAGCTGACGGCGGCCCAGGAACGGCTGCACCGCGGCGTCGTAGGAGAACGGGTGGAGCATCACCACCGCATCGACGCCGGCGAAGGCGCCGTCCCGGGCCATCAGCTCCTTGCCCCCGCCGCCCTCCTCGGCCGGGGTGCCGAGCAGCAGCGCCGTGCCGGCGACCTCACCGGTGGACAGGACGGCGTGCAGGCCCAGGAACGCACCGACGGCGGCCGAGCAGATCACGTTGTGCCCGCAGCCGTGCCCGATGCCCGGCAGCGCGTCGTACTCGGCGAGCACCGCGACGGTCGGGCCGCCGCGGCCGGTGCTGGCCCGCAGCGCGGTGTCCAGGCCGTGCACCCCGACCTGCGTGTCGATGCCGTGCCGGGCGAGCAGGTCGGCCACCGCGCGCACCGACCGGTGCTCGGCGTAGCCCTCCTCGGGGTGGGCGTGCAGGTCGTGGCTGAGGCCGAGCAGCTCCGGCCCGGCCGCCTCGATCGTCTGCTCGGCCCGGTCCAGCAGGACGGCGGGTGCGCCGGCGTGCGGGGAGGAGAGCGGTTCGGCGACGGCGGCCGCCCGGTCGGTCGCGGCTCTCAGCTGGTCGAGGTGCTGCCGGTCGGCGGGCCGGGGAGCCCGGTGGTCGTCGGGCGCGCCGTTCTCGATCATGGGTCGTGTCTACCGGTGGGCTGCCCCGGGCGCAGCCGGACCCGCGCAGTTAGGGTCGGCGTTCTCCGGCCGGTGGACCGACCGGCCGACCCCGGGAGCCGCATGAACCTCGAGAAGGTGGTCTTCGGGTTCTTCGTGACGCTCGCCGCGACGCTGAACTTCGGGTTCTTCATCGGCGACATCTCCGATCCCGAGCTGCACAACGAGTACGAGCTGTTCGCCGCCGTCGTGGTCAACCTGGTCGCCACCGTGCTCAAGTTCGGCGACCGCACCCAGATCGGCGCCGTGCACCTCTCGACCAGCCTGGTGGCCGACCTGCAGCTGATCGCCGCCACGATCGTCTGGGCGTACGCGGCGCACGTCTCCACCGAGGGCCTCACCGCGGGGGCGACCGCCAGCATCGTCTCGCTGTCCGGAGGAGCGCTGCTGGCCAACGTGGTCTCGCTGGTGCTGCTGGTGGTCGAGACCGGCTCGTTCCGTCGTTCGTAGCCGAGGACGTCGGTGAGCAGCGCGCCCGGTCGGACCGCGGAGCCGGAGCCGGCCCGCCGGCGGCGGCCCGCCGGCGTGGTGTCGGGGGTGCCGGCCTCCGCCACGATCTTCCTGATCCTGCGGCGGATGCGGGCCCCGCTGATCACGCTCATCCTCATCTTCGCCGTCAGCGTGCTCGGCCTGACCCTGATCCCCGGTCAGGACACCGCCGGGCAGCCGTGGCGGATGAGCATCTTCGACTCCTTCTACTTCATGAGCTACACCGCCACGACCATCGGCTTCGGGGAGCTGCCGTACCCGTTCACCGACGCGCAGCGGCTGTGGGTCATGGGCACGATCTACCTGACCGTCATCGGCTGGGCCTACGCGATCAGCGCGTTGCTCTCGCTGCTGCAGGACCGGGCGTTCCGCTCGGCGCTGGCGCTGCAGCACTTCAGCCGCAAGGTGACCCGGCTGCGTGAGCCGTTCCTGCTGATCGCCGGGTACGGGCAGACCGGAGAGCTGCTGGGGCGCTCCTTCGACGAACTCGGCCGCCGGTTCACCGTCATCGACGTCCAGGACGCCCGGATCGACGCCCTGGAGCTGGACACGCTGCGCGCCGACGTCCCCGGCCTGGTCGCGGACGCCCGCAACCCCCACCACCTGGAGGTCGCCGGCCTGGGGCACCCGTTCTGCGAGGGCGTGCTGGCGCTCACCGACGACGACGAGGTCAACCTCGCGGTCACCATGACCGCCGCACTGCTCCGGCCCGAGCTCACCGTCGTCGCCCGGACGACGTCCGCGGTGATCGCCGAGCGGATGGGGGCCTTCGGCAACCCGACGGTGATCAACCCCTTCGACCGGTTCGGCGACCACCTGCGCCTGGCCCTGCGCTGCCCGGCCGCCTACCAGCTGATGACCTGGCTGGAGAGCGGGCCGGGGGCCGAGCTGCCTCCGCGGGGCTCCGCACCGGCCCCGGGGAGGTGGGTGGTCTGCGGGTACGGCCGGTTCGGCCGGCACTTCACCGCCGACCTGCGCGCCGAGGGGCTGGCGGTCACGGTCATCGAACCGCAGCCGGAGGGCGAGGACCAGGACGACCCGGACGTCGTCGTCGGCGAGGAGTCGGACCCGGCGGTGATGACCCGGGCCGATCTGGCGCACGCCGTGGGCTTCGTGGCCGGCACCGACAACGACACGACCAACCTGTCGCTGGTCGCCGCGGCGCGCCGGATCAACCCGGACCTGTTCGTGGCCGCCCGGCAGAACGAGCCGACCAGCGCCGCGCTGTTCGCCGCCATGGACGTCGACGCCCTGCTGGTGCCCACGGAGGTGATCGCCCACGAGATCTACGCGCAGCTGAGCACGCCGCTGCTGTGGCGCTTCGTGCGCGAGCTCCCCGGCCAGGACGACGCCTGGGCCGCCGCGCTCATCGACCGGTTGACCGAGGAGTGCGGCACGCACCTGGGGGTGCTGTGGAAGGTGCGGTTGAACCGGGCCGAGGCGCCCTCGCTGGGGGTGTGGCTCGACCGCGGCGCGTTGCGGCTCGGTGACCTGCTGCGCAGCCCGGACGACCGGGAGGAACGGCTGCCGGTGGTCCCGCTGCTGCTCATCCGCGGCGGCGAGTGCGTGCTCGCGCCCGACGACGACGTCACGCTGCGGGCCGGCGACGAGCTGCTGCTCGCCGGGCGCCCGATGGCCCGGCGGGCCCTGGAGAAGACGCTGATGGTCGATGCGGTGCCGGAGTACCTCCTCTCCGGCCGCCGGGTGCCCGTCAGCTGGATCTGGCGGCGGATCACCCGCCAGCAGCCCCCGCTCACCCGCTGATCGGCGCCGGCACCCAGATCATTTCTGGCTCACGGCGTCCGACGATCTGGTGGCCGGCGGGCGCTCGGGCCACCATGGTCGGCGACGCCAGGGACGGCGTCACCGGTGATGCCGTGGGTCGGAGGCCCCCATGCCCGAGAGTGCTGCGTCGACCAGTGCCGGGACGACGGTGGACCAGGGTCCCCGGCTCTCCCCGTCCGAGGTGGTCCCGCCGCCGCGCAGACCGAACCTCACCGGCGACCTGGACGACGTGCTGGAGTTCCTCCCGGTCTTCCGCGGCGCAGTCCGTGGGTACGACCGGACGCAGGTGGACAGCTACGTCACCTGGGCCGAACGCGAGCTGCGCGCGGTGCGCCGCTCGGCGGACGAGATGGCGGCCCGCTTCGCTGCCAGCTGGGCGGAGCTGGACCGGGCCCGGGAGGAGCTGTCCCGCTCCGCTGCGGGCCGCGACGCCCGGCAGGTGTCCGAGCGGGTGGCGCGGATGCTCGAGCTCGCCGCCGAGGAGGCCGCGGAGATCACCGCCGCCGGCGCCGCGGAGGCCGAGGAGGTCGTCGCGACCGGCCGGTCGTACTCGGCGGCCATGCTGCGGCACGCCCGCGAGGCGGAGGACGCCGCGGCGGGCGAACGGCGGCGGGCGGCGACGA
>JAOPVN010000406.1 GCA_025966175.1 Modestobacter sp.
TGCCGCAGGGCCGGGCCGAGCGGGGCTCGCGGGCCGCGGCTATGACGCAGGCGATGGACGCCGAGTTCGGTCCCTGCTCGACCTACGGGGAGTGTGCCACCGTCTGCCCCGCCGACATCCCGCTCACCGCCGTGGCGTCGGTGCCCAAGGAGACCTTGCGCGCGAGGCTGCGGCGCCGACCGGACTGAGACCGTGTCTCACAACTGACCCCGCAGGGGTCAGGAGGCGACGGCCCAGCGGCGGGGACGACCCGAGAACCGGCCAGGTGGTCGGTGCACGTGACGATCGTGACGCGGAGGGCGAGCACCGCCGTGGCCAGGCGCCCCGCCGTCCCGCTGTGGCGAGTGCCCTGCGGCTAGTCGGACCGGGGCGCGCAGCCGCCGCTCCGCCCCTGCCCGACCCAGCGGCGAACGGCCCCTGGACGGCCTGCGCCGTCGCGAACTCCACCGGTAGCGCCGCCCAGGCGATGCCTCCGCGCCCACCGCGGCGGCCGGCGGCGGGAGTCGCGGTCCCACCACTGCCCACTGCCCACTGCCCATCGGTCATCGACGAGGCCGGAGGAAACCGACCCGTCACCCGCCCCGGAACCAATGCCCTCAGGGTGGGGCAGGTCCGCGCGCTGAGCCCGCTCACCAGATGCCGATCAGCTTCATCCACCCTCCGCCGATCACGGTCCAGATCCCGATCAGCACCAGGCTCATGATGAACCCGATGCGGAACCACTCCGAGGTCTTCACGAACCCGGAGCCGAACACGACCCCGGCCGGGCCCGACGAGTAGTGGGAGAGCCCGCCGAACAGGTTGCCGATGAAGCCCAGCACGAGGGCGGCGAACAGCGGCGGGGCGCCGGTGGCCAGCGCCGCCGCCAGGAAGACGGCGTACATCGCGACGATCTGGGCGGTGTTCGAGGCGAACAGGTAGTGCGCGTAGAAGTACACGAGGGTGAGCACGGAGAAGGCCAGCAACCAGGGCAGACCGTCCACCCCACCGGACACCCGGTGCCCGACCCAGCCGATGACGCCGAAGGTCTGCAGCTGCGAGGCCATCCCCACGAGCACGGCGAAGAAGACCAGCGTCTGCCACGCGCCGGTGTCGGTGACCAGGTTCTTCCAGCTGAGGACCTTGGTGACCAGGAGGACGGCCACGCCGGCGAACGCCACGGACGTCGCGCTGATGCCGGTCTGGGAGCCGGTGCACCACAGCACCAGCAACGCCACGAACGTCGCCGCCATGATCTTCTCCGGGCGGGAGGTGGCGCCCGTGCTGGCCAGTCGCTCGCGGGCGTGCTGCGGAGCCTCGGGGGTGCTGGTGACCGTGGGCGGGTAGATCTTGGACATCACCCACGGCACCGCGATCAGGCTCGCGATCCCGGGAACGCTCGCCGCGATCGCCCACTTCGCCCAGGAGATGTCGACCCCCAGCTCCGCCGCCGCGGCCACGGCCAGGGGGTTGCCGGCCATCGCGGTGACGAACATGGCCGAGGTGACCACGTTGACCTGCAGCGACGTGAGCAGCAGGAACGCCCCCAGCCGCTTGCGCGACTCCTCCGGCTCCGGCTTCGAGCCCTCCAGGGCGCTGAGCGAGACGATGATCGGGTAGACCACGCCACCGGCCCGGGCCGTGTTGGACGGTGTGGCGGGCGCCAGCACCAGGTCGGTCAGCGCCATGCCGTAGGAGAGCCCCAGGCTCGAGCCGCCCAGCCGGGCGACGAAGTGCAGCGCGACCCGTTCGCCGAGTCCGGTGACGAGAAAGCCCTCGGCGATGAAGAACGAGGCGACGATCAACCAGATGGTGGCGTTGCTGAAGCCGGCCAGCGCGTCGGCGGGTTGCTGCGTCCCGGTGATCATGGCGGCGGCCAGGCCGACGAGCGCCACCGAGCCGGTCGGCAGCGGTTGCAGGATGAGCCCGACGATGGTGCCGACGAAGATGCCCAGCATCGCCATCCCGTGCGGGTCGACGCCGTGGGGTGTGGGCAGCAGGAAGCCGGCGACGGCCAGGAGCACGGGGATGCCGGCCTTCCACGCCACGGCGGGCAACGTGCGTTGGTGCGACGGGGCGGGCCCCTTCGGAGGTGCGAGGATCGGGGCCTGGGTCATGTGCCGACCTTGTCGCCGCCCGGTGATCGCGGGCAGGGGACAACGTCCCGGTCGGCGGGGTCGAGCGTCGCGCGTGGGGCTGATAGGGCGCACAACGGCCCGTGCGTTGGCGAAGCGCGGACCCGGACGGGTAGGAACCCCAACACGCATGCCATCCACGACTTCGGCGGAGCGGGTCTCGGTGACGAGGCGACCTCGCTGATCACAGCGTCGTCCAAGGGCACTGGGCCGGGTTCCAGGCCATCCAGCCCCTCGGAGTCCCTTGATCGGCCGGCGCCACCGCTGCGCCTCTGGCACGTGCGGCCAGCCAACGGGCCTAACCTCCGCCCGCCATGACCCGGTCGCGACGTCGTGGCCGGCATCGCGGCGGCCGCCGGAGCCCTCCGGCCTCGGTCAGGCCATTCAGCTGCGCTGACGCGGATCTGGCCCGGGGGGCTCAGCGACTTCGTCATCGCACGAGGTGGTCCTGCATGCACCGTCCATCCCGACGGGCCCCGGCCCGGCGATCAGCGCCAGCCCGGCGACGGTTGCTCCGAGGGCTGCGAACACCGCCTCCAGCGGCTGGAATCCCAGCCACAGCAGTTCGGCGGCCTCGAACAAGACCAGCCCCACGCCGGCACACACGGACAGGGCGCGTATTCCGCGGCCGGCACGCCACTGCCACGACCCGGTGAGCAAATACCCACCGCCGACCAGGGTGCCCAGCAGCACCCCATGCAGCCGGTAGTCCGCGAACGGGCTGCCGTGCAGGGCGGCAGGGTCCAAGGCGAGCAGGGAACCGTCCGGGGCGATGGCCAAGAGCAAGCCGCCGGTCACTGCAGTCGCGCCCGTGAACAGCTCCAGTCCGACGAGAACCCGACTCGGCCGGCCCGACCGGCCCGGCCGGCCCGACCGCTTATCCGGAAGACCTAGCGAGGTCACTCTGCTGACCCGGCAGCCGCTGCCAGTACGATTGCGTCCCGAGATCCGGCCAGTCGGCGGACGGGCGGGATCGGGCCGCGACGAGCCAACCCGGCGCCCAAGACGACCGTCCACAGGACAACCGGTAGACGATCCAGCGCTCTATCGCAGCCCGGCGCCTGGCGTAACTCGAGCCGTGCGCGATAGGGCACAGCGAGCCACGGCAGTCGCGGCCCGCACCGACCAACGGCCGCGAGGTGTGCCTCGGGAGGATTGGGACGTCCGCTCTGAGCCACGGGTCCTTCGTCCCTCCACCTCGGCGGGCGCGCCATAGACGCTGGTCACCGGCCGGCGTGCGCGCCGGTCGCCCCGGAGCAGCCTTGCTGCTCCACATCCGGACCTGGAGGAGGACTCCGTGGACCAGTCGTCGACCGTCGTCCTGTCGATCAACGTCGGCGCTTCGTCTTTGACAGCCGTCGTCCGTGACCCCGTGCTGAGAATGCGGGTCCATGTCGAGGACGTGACCGGCGACAGAGGTCGTGTCCTCGTGAGCATCCCGGGAAAGCCGGACCGGCGAATCGCCCTTCGTGGTGGCTGGCCGCAGGCGCTGCACCACGTTGCCGCGGCGATGGACCGGCACGGCCTGCGGCCTCGGGTGGTCGCCCACCGAATCGCCGGGGGCGGCAACCTGCTGACCGAGCCGCGCTGGGCGGACGACGGCCTCCTCACCCGACTCCGGGCCGAAGCGCACATCGACCCGCTGTGCTTGCCGCGGCAGCTCGATGGCGTGGCGGCGGCCCGGCGGATGTGGCCGTTGGCCGACGACGTCCTGTGCCCGGACGAGACCGGTCGCCGAACGCTGCCGGCGGAGAACACCGCTCCGCCCCTCGTGGTCGGGGCGTGCCCCGGAGGAGTACGAGGGTCAACGTTCCACAGTCCCGGGGTTTGGCGCGTCGTCGAGATGGTTCCCCAGCGCGGTGCTGCGGCGGTCGAGGGTGGGGGATCGAGGCACACCGCCTCGTTCGTCAGCGCAGCCGTCGGCATTCTCGTCGACACGCCTCGCTTCATCGAGGGCATGGAAGCCGGTTCACCGCAGATCCGCAGGCCCCTCGGCACCTGCCTGCCCCCGCCGCAGCCCGGTATCTCCGATCTGCCAGGGCGTGCGCCCGAGCAGCCGGTGGCAAGCGCAGTGAGCGTCCCGGCGATGACCGTTGATGCCGAAGCGGTGATCGACCAGTCGGTCAGGGCGTTGCCTCCGGACGGGACTTTCGCCCGGGCCATGGCATTGGCCGGCGAGACCAACGAGCTCACCTTCCTCGACCGTCGGTGTTCAGGGGCGACGACGAGCAGTTCGGGGTCAGTGCGGCGACCGGCGTACCTGGCGTGCGCGACGGCGACTGGCTCGCTGCGGCCTGAGAATCCTGGCTCCGCTGCTACGGCCTTCACCATGGTCGGCCAGGTTCGTTCCGTAGGCGCGGAATGCGTGTCGTCGACAGTCGTCTCTCGTCGGCACCGAGCGCGGGACTGAGGGGCGTGCTGGCGGTCGGCGTCGACTTCGAGCGCGTCTTCGCTTCCCTGGCCGCGCCCCATGTCGTGCTCTCTCCAGAGCTCGTGGTCGTTGCCGTCAATGACGCCTACTGCGCGGTGAACCGACAGGCTCGCGACGGGCTCGTCGGCCGGGCGCTGGTCGACAGCTTCGTGGAGCAGCCCGACGGCCCAGATCTGACTGGACGTGGTGACCTGATGTCGTCACTGCAGGCCGTCGTGGTCACGGGCCTGCCACACGCGATGCCGGTGCAGAGGTACGACGTGCAGGATCGGGTCACTGGCGCGTGGTTGCAGCGCTACTGGAGCATCGTCAATGTCCCGGTCCTCGATGACCAGGGGCAGGTCGTACTGGTCGTCCACCGTTCGCAGGACATCAGCGACTCTGTCGTGGAGCAGGGGAAATGGGCGATCACCGGGGCACAGCCCCTCGTTGATCGACGCGGTTCATCGTGTGAAGCGATCGACTCGGGTACCCCGAGCGCCGTATCGGGGGGCTTCCCGCTCGCCGGGTCCGATGTGTACGCCCAGGTCCAGGGGCTCCAATCCGCCTGGCGGGCGGAGTCCGTCGCTGGTCGGCGACTGGCGGGCTTGGTCGAGGTCGCTCGACACCTCAGCCAGGCGCACACCATCGCTGACGTCATCGACGCCGTCGGGATCGGCGCGATGGCCGCGTTGTCCGTCGAGCAGGTCATGATCTGTCGCCCGACCGGCGCTGAGTACGTCCGCGTGACGTCCGCGGGTGGGCGGCGGCCCGTGGGTGGGGGAGAGTGGACGGTTCCGGCCGACCACAGATGGCCGGCGGTGGCGACGGCGGCCACCGGGCAGCCGGTGGTGCTGAGCGACCGGGCGCGTTGCTTGGCGTGGTCCCCGGACATGGCGTCACTGCTCGTCGAGACCGGGTGTGAGGCCTTCGTCGCGGTGCCGGTGCGCGTGGGTGCCCACCTGCTCGGTTCCCTCACCGTCGGCTGGCTGGCGCCCAGGCAGCTGGATCTGGGCGAGCTGCAGACGCTCGAGGCGCTGGCGAACCAGTGCGCCCAGGCCCTCGAGCGGGTCTCTGCCCAGGTGGATGAACGGCGATCCGCGGCGGCCAACCTCAGCATGGCCGAAGCGCTTCAGCGCAGCCTGCTCACCGACC
>JAOPVN010000181.1 GCA_025966175.1 Modestobacter sp.
GCCCGCGCCGAGCAGGTGCACGCCCTCGGGCGGCAGGCCCGCCGCGATGGTCAGCACCTCCAGGTAGGCGCGCAGGTGCCGGTCGAGGGCCGTGCCCTCCGCCGTCCAGGAGGCGCGGATCTCCACGTCCACGGAGTGCTCGGGCGCGGCGATCTCACCGAACCGGGTGGAGGCGGTCCGGGTGACGGTGCCGCCGAGGTGGTGATGCCCGGCCCTGGTGTCGTCCAGGGCGTCGGTGAGCCAGCTCCAGGCGACCTCGGAGAACATGGCGTCGTCCACCATGTGCTCGTCGGTGACCGCGGAGACGTAGCCGACGCAGCGGGTGGTGCCGGCCCACGCCTCGTGGCCTGCGGGGTCGAACAGCACGATGAACCGGCCGCTGGCGATGTCGACGTCGTCGTCACCGTCCGGCTCGCAGACGCTCAGCGCGATCGCGTGGGCGAAGGGGGCCAGCCGCTGCGGGGCCGGGATGTGCTCGACGACGACCTCGGCCCGGACGCGCACGGTGGCGAGGGCCTCGAGCGCCGCCTGGAACGCAGCCGGCACCGGGGCGTCCTCGGCGGGACGGGTGCGTTGCGGAGCCACCTGCGCAGGGTAGGTGGCAACGGCCGCGCAGCGGGGTCCCGACGCGCCGCCGCAGCCCGGGCAGGACGTCTGGGAGCATCACCCCTCGTGGGAACACCTATCACGCCCGGCCCGGCCGACTCCGACCTCGTCCGCGCCGCGCGCGGGCTGCCGGTCTCCCGGACGCCGGTGTGGTTCATGCGTCAGGCCGGGCGGTCGCTGCCGGAGTACCGCACGCTCCGGGCCGGGACGGCGATGCTGCAGGCCTGCCAGGACCCCGACATGGTCACCGAGATCACCCTGCAGCCGGTCCGCCGGCACGGGGTGGACGCGGCGATCCTCTTCTCCGACATCGTCCTGCCGCTGGTCGTGGCCGGCGTCGACATCGAGATCAAGCCCGGGATCGGGCCGGTCGTCGCAAACCCGGTGCGCACGGTGGCCGATGTCGACGCGCTCCCGCCGCTGGAGCCCGACCGGCTGGACTTCCTGGTCACCGCCGTCCGTCAGCTGGTGGCCGAGCTGGGCCCGACGCCGCTGATCGGCTTCGCCGGGGCGCCGTTCACCCTGGCCACCTACCTGATCGAGGGTGGCCCGTCGAAGGAGCACGCCCGCACCAAGGCGTTCATGTACTCCGAGCCCGCGGCGTGGCAGCGGCTGCTCGAGCACCTCGCCGTCTCCGCGGCGGTCTTCCTGCGCGCCCAGATCGGCGCCGGCGTCTCCGCCGTCCAGCTGTTCGACTCCTGGGCCGGGGTGCTGTCGGCGACCGACTACGCCCAGCGGGTGCTGCCGCACTCGCGCGAGGTCTTCGACGGGCTCGGGGACACGGACGTGCCGCGCATCCACTTCGGCGTGGGCACCGGCGAGCTGCTGTCGCTCATCGGGGACGCCGGCGCGGACATGGTGGGCGTCGACTGGCGGATCCCGCTGGACGAGGCCGCCCGCCGCGTGGGCCCCGGGTTCTCGCTGCAGGGCAACCTCGACCCCGCGGTGCTGCTGGCCGACCGGGCGACCGTCGATCGCGAGGTCGCCCGGGTGGTGGCGCAGGGCCGCGCCGCCCGCGGGCACGTGTTCAACCTCGGCCACGGCGTGCTGCCGGACACCGACCCGGGCGTGCTGACCCACGTGGTCGAGTTGGTGCACGAGCTCGGCCGGCGTTGAGGCGCGCCCGATGAGGCTGGTCGTCGTCGGCGCCGGTATCACCGGGCTGACCGCTGCGTACGAGTGGCGCCGGGCCCGCCCCGACGACGAGGTCGTCGTCCTGGAGGCCGGGCACCGGATCGGCGGCAAGCTGGACCGGGTCCGGCTGGCCGGGCAGTGGTACGACACCGGCCCCGAGGCGGTGCTCGCCCGCGTCCCCGAGGCCGTGCAGCTGGTCGAGCAGCTGGGGCTGGCCGACCAGCTGGTCGCCCCGGCCACGACCCAGGCCTCGATCGTGCTGCCGGACGGCCGGCACCCGCTGCCGCCGGGCACGGTGCTGGGCGTGCCGACGTCCGCCGACGGGCTGGACGGCGTGCTCACCCCGGCCGGGATCGCCCGCGTCCGGGCCGAGGTGGACCTCCCGCCGCTGCGGCTGGACGGCGACGTCTCCGTGGGTGCGCTGCTGCGCGGACGGCTGGGCGACGAGGTGGTCGACCGGCTGGTCGAGCCGCTGCTCGGCGGCGTCTACGCCGGCCGGCCCGACGACCTCTCGCTGGCCGCCACCATGCCCGCGCTCGCCGCCCAGTTGCCGGCCGCACCATCGCTGCTCGCCGCCGCGATCGCCGCCCGGGATGCCGGTGCCCGCAGCCGGGGCGACGTCGACGGCCCGGTCTTCGTGACCGTGCGGGACGGCATCGGCTCGCTGCCGGACGTGCTGGTGGCCGCCTCGGGCGCCGACGTCCGGCTGGGCACCCGGGTGACCGCGCTGCGGCGCGGCGCCGGTGGGTTCGAGCTGGACGTCGACGGCGGGGAGACGCTGACCGCGGACGCCGTCGTCCTGGCCACGCCGGCCGGGCCCACCGCCCGGCTGCTCGCCGATGTCGCCCCCGACGCGGTCGAGCCGCTGCAGGGCATCCCGTACGCATCCATGGCCGTGGTCGCGATGGCCTTCCCCGAGCAGCCGGTGGACGCCGGCTCCGGGCTGCTCGTGCCGCCGGTGACCGGCCGGCTGGTCAAGGGCGTGACGGTCTCCTCGTCGAAGTGGCCGCACCTGTCCGGTGGCGTGCTCCGGGTGCGCTCGTCAGTAGGGCGGTTCGGGGACGACGCCGCGCTGCAGCGGGACGACGCCGACCTCACCGCGGCGGTGGTCGCCGACGTCGCCGAGCTGCTGGGCCTGGAGCGCCCCGAGCCGGTGCAGACCCACCTCGTCCGGTGGGTCGACGGGCTGCCGCAGTACCTGGTCGGCCACCCGCAGCGGGTGGCCGCGATCCGCTCGGCGGTCGACGCCGTCCCCGGGCTCGCCGTCGCCGGTGCGGCCTACGGCGGGGTCGGCGTCCCGGCCTGCATCCGCGACGCCCGCCGCGCCGTCGCCACGCTCGGCTGACCTGCACACGCCGGAGGCCGGCTCCCCGGGTGGGGAGCCGGCCTCCGGCGGGCGGTGCGGCGGACCGGTCAGTCGGTGGCGGCCTCGGCCTGCCACATCCACCAGTGCTTCTCCAGCTCGCCGGTGATCTCGATGATCAGGTCCTGGGTCACCTCGTCGTCCTCCGTCGCCTCGATCCGGTCGCGCATGCGGGTCACGACCGCCTCGAAGACCTCGACGAAGTAGCGGATGGCGTCGTCGGCGTGGATCCAGGCGACCGGCGGCTGGGGGAGCGCGCTGCCGCGCAGCGCCTCGCTGCGCCCGTCGGGCAGCACGCCGATCGCGGCGGCCCGCTCGGCGGCGGTGTCCTGGTACTCGCGGGCGGTGGCGACGACGTCGTCCAGCTGCAGGTGCACGCTGCGGAAGTTGCGGCCGACGAGGGTCCAGTGGACCTGCTTGGCCACCAGGCTCAGGTCGATGAGGTCGACGACGGCGCCCTGCAGCGCCTCACCGGCGGTCTTCTGTGCGTCCTCGGGCAGTGCGGTCCTGATGACGGCCATGTGCTCCTCCTCCTCGGGCCGGGAGCCCCGGCCCAGCC
>JAOPVN010000423.1 GCA_025966175.1 Modestobacter sp.
CGCCGCAGCTGCCGCCGGCCGAGCGGGCCGCCTGGTGGGCCGATCGGGTGAGCCGGGTGGCAGCCGGGGTGAGCGCGGCGCCACGGCTCGCCGGCAAGCTCGCCGACCTGCTGCCGCTGCAGAACACCGTCGGCTCGGCGGTGCAGGCGCTCGTCGTCCTGGGCGTGGCCGGCGAGCACGGCCTGACCGAGCAGGCGGCGCGGGTGGCACTGCTGGCCCGGGTGCTGCTGGACCGGGATCTGTCGGTCGACCGGGTACAGCCGCTGCTGGCGCGCAGCCGAGGGGTGTACGTCGACGAGGCCCTGGGCGAGGACCGCTCCGGGGTGAACGGCGTGGCCCGCAGCCTGTGGCGGGCCGCCCGGTTGCTCGGCCGGGTCGACGACGCCCTCGACGCCCGGCCCAAGGGCAAGCTCCGGCACCGCGCCCTGGCCCAGCTGCCCGTCGTCGGGGTGGTCGGCGGTTACGCCGCGGAGCGGGAGGGGCTGCGCCGGGCCGCCCGGCGGGCCGACGACCTGCTGTCGGCCCGCACGCCGGCCTCGGTCAGGCCGCCGGCACGCCGGCGAGGTTCGCGTACACCTCACGCGTCGCCGTCGACCGGTTCATCGTGATGAAGTGGATGCCGGGCACGCCCTCGGCCAGCAGCCGCCGGCACATGTCGGTGGCCACCTCGACGCCGTAGGCCCGCACCGCTCGCTTGTGCTCGGGGGTGTCGCCGTCGAGCTCGGCGAACCGGTCGGCCAGCTCGGTGGGGAACGCCTGGCCCGACAGCTGCACGATCCGGCTGATCTGCCGGGCGTTGGTCACCGGCATCACCCCGGCGATGACCGGCACGTCACAGCCCCGGGCGGCGACCCGGTCGCGCAGCTGCAGGTAGTCCTCGACCCGGAAGAACATCTGGGTGATGGCGAAGTCCGCCCCGGCCCGGCACTTGGCCACGAACATGTCGGTGTCGGACTCGAAGTCCGCCGACCGCGGGTGCCGCTCGGGGAAGGCCGCGACGCCGACGCAGAAGTCGCCGATGCCCTTGATCAGCTCGACCAGCTCGGCGGCGTAGCGGAGCCCCTGGGGGTGGGCGACCCACTCGGCCTGCGGGTCGGCACCCGGCGGGTCACCGCGCAACGCCAGCAGGTTGCGCACCCCGGCCGCCGCCAGCCGGCTGACCACGTGCCGCAGCTCGGCGACGGTGTGGTCCACCGCTGTGAGGTGGGCCATCGGCAGCATCGTGGTCTCGGTGGCGATCCGCTCGGTCACCGACACGGTGCCCTCGCGGGTGGAGCCACCGGCGCCGTAGGTGACGGAGACGAACGAGGGCCGCAGCCGCTCGAGCTGGCGCAGCGCCGTCCACAGCTGCGCCTCGGACGCCTCGTCCCGCGGCGGGAAGAACTCGAAGGACCAGGTGGGCTGCTCTCGCTGCAGCAGCTCGCGCACGGTGCCGGTCATGACTGGCGAGGGTACGGGCGCGTGGCCGGGCGCGGGAGCAGGACCTCGGCAACGGGGAGTCGCGCCCCGCCGAGTTGGGCAATACTCGCCTCGTGACAGTCGGGACGCAGCAGCGTGACATCCCCGCCGACGGCCCCGCCGTCCCGGCCGACCAGGCCCTCGCGGCCGCCGACCTCGACCGCGTGCGCACCGCCGTGGAATCGGCGCTGCGGTCCTTCCTCACCGAGCAGCGCGAGACACTGGCGAACATGGCCGCCGAGCTGGTGCCGGTGGCCGACGAGGTGGCCGCGGTCGCCGGCGGCGGCAAGCGGCTGCGCCCGGCCTTCGCCTACTGGGGCTGGCGGGGCTTCGTCGACCCCGACGACCCGGCCGCGGAGGCCGACGACGCCGTGCTGCGCGCGGTCGCCGCGCTGGAGCTCGTGCACAGCAGCGCGCTGGTCCACGACGACGTGATGGACGGCGCCGACACCCGCCGCGGCCGCCCGGCCACCCACATCGGGTTCGCCGGCCGGCACGGCGGCGACGACCTCGACGGCGACCCGACCGGGTTCGGGGTGGGTGCGGCGATCCTCGTCGGCGACCTCGCCCTGGTCTGGTCCGACGAGCTGCTGCGCCGCTCGGGCATCTCCCCCGCCGCGCTGGCCCGGGCCCGGCCGGTCTGGGACACCATGCGCACCGAGGTCACCGCCGGCCAGTACCTGGACCTCCTCCGTGCCGCCGGGGGCCTGCCCGGCCCGGCCGGCGCGCTGACCGTCGCCCGGTACAAGAGCGCCGGCTACACGGTGCAGCGGCCGCTCCAGCTGGGCGCCGCCCTGGCCGGCGCCGGCCAGGGCGCCCTCGAGACGTGCACCGCCATCGGCCTGCCGCTGGGCGAGGCGTTCCAGCTGCGCGACGACGTGCTGGGCGTGTTCGGCGACCCCGCCGTCACCGGCAAGTCCGCCGACGACGACCTGCGCGAGGGCAAGCGCACCCTGCTGGTCGCGCTGACCGAGGAGAGCGCCGACGGCGCGGGCCGGGCGCTGCTGGCCGAGGCGCTGGGCAACTCCGCCGCCGGCACCGACGAGCTGGACGGCGTACGGACCCTGATGACCCGCACCGGCGCGCTGGCCCGGGTGGAGGAACGGATCGCCGAGCAGACCGGCCGGGCCCGGCAGGCCATCGCCGACGCCCCGC
>JAOPVN010000562.1 GCA_025966175.1 Modestobacter sp.
GCCCTGCGCGGCGGCGGCCTGCTGGTTGTCCACGGCCACCACGGGTGCCGCCACGGCGACCTGATCCGGTGTCACCGCCCCGTCGGCGAACCCGGCCGCGACCGCCGGCAGCTGCTCCAGCGCCCGCCCGGCGCCGGCCAGCCGCGCCTCCTCGCTGTCGGCCAGGTGGGCGTGCCCGCGCCGCCAGGACTGCATCGTCTTCAGCCCGTCGGACTCCGCGGCGCCGATCAGCTCGCACTCCCGCACCGTGCGCGCCACCTCGGCGGCTTCAGATCCTCCGCGGCCAGGGCCGACTGCAACTCGCCCGCGACACCTCCCGGCTGCTTCGAACGCGTTCGAGGTCTACCGCCGGTTGGATCGTCGAGCAAGACGAAAGTGCTGCTCAGAGCGTTGGTCGATCGAGGGGGAGGGGGCCTGCGTCACTGCTGCGGTGCCGGTCGCGTCGCGCGGGATTGCCGATCGCCGGCGCGGGGCACCGGCGGGGCATGACCCAACCGGCTCCGACCACCCAGCACGCTCTCGTCGAGGAGACGGAGGGCGGCGACTCAGGGAGCTCGGGCGGTGAGTCGGCCGGCACCGTGGTCCTGGCCGGCGCGGTCAACCTGGCCATCGCCGTCGCCAAGCTGGTCGGCGGCCTGATCAGCCACTCCTCGGCGATGCTGTCGGAGGCGGCCCACTCACTGGCCGACACCGTCACCGAGGTGCTGCTGTTCATCGCGCTCAAGCGCGGGTCGAGGGCCGCCGACGCCCGGCACCCGTTCGGCTACGGCCGGGAGACCTACTTCTGGGCCTTCCTCGCCGCGCTGTGCACCTTCGGCATCGGCGCCGGGTTCTCGATCTACCAGGGCGTCGAGACCATCCGCAACGGCGAGGAGCAGGGCTCGCCGACGATCTCCTACATCGTGCTGGCCGTCTCCTTCGTGCTCGAGGGCAGCTCGCTGGTCAAGGCCGTCCGGCAGGTCCGCAGCTCCGCCCGGGAGCACAAGACCACCTCGCGTCAGTACCTCCGGCACACCACCGACACCACGGTCAAGGCGGTCACGTTCGAGGACAGCGCCGCGCTGGTCGGCCTGGTACTGGCCGCGCTCGGCCTGTTCCTCGAGCAGCTGACCGGCGACCCGGTGTGGGACGGGATCTCCGCGATCCTCATCGGCGTCCTGCTGATCCTGGTCGCCGGTTCCCTCGCCCGGGCCAACATCTCGCTGCTCATCGGCCAGTCGGTGCCCGGGGCCACCCAGCAGGAGCTGAAGGACGAACTGCTCGCGATGAACCTGGTCGACGACGTGCCGTTCCTGCTGACCACCGTGATCGGGCCGGGGCAGTTGCTGGTCGCGGCCAAGGTCGACTTCGCCGACACGTCCACGGTGGCCGACCTGGAGCGCGCCGCCGACGAGGCCGAGCGCCGGTTGGTCGCCCGGCACCCCGGCGTCCGCTACGTCTTCCTCGACCCGACCCCCGGGGACGGCCGCGCGCAGGTGGCCGCACCCACCGCGGAATGAGTTGAGCGCGCAACTGGTTGAGTCGGGTCATGCAGGTCGAGGTGTGGTCCGACGTCGTGTGCCCGTGGTGCTACATCGGCAAGCGCAAGCTGGAGACAGCGCTCTCCACCTTCGCGCACGCCGATCAGGTCGAGGTGGTCTGGCGGTCCTTCCAGCTGGACCCCAGCGTGCCCGAGGGGCACACCGACAAGACCCTCCCGTCGCTGGCCGCCAAGTACGGCCGCAGCGTCGAAGAGATGCGCGGCCAGCTGGCCCACGTGGAGGGCATCGCGGCCGAGGTGGGCCTGGAGTACCACCTGGCCGACTCGGTGAGCGGCAACACGCTGCTCGCCCACCAGCTCATCCATCTCGCGGCCGAGCACGGCCTGGGCGGGGCCATGAAGGAGCGGCTGCTGCACGCCTACTTCGAGGAGCAGCGGTCGGTCTTCGACGTCGACTCGCTGGTGCCGCTTGCGGTGGAGGTCGGGCTGGCCGAGCCCGAGGTCCGCCCCGCGCTGACCGACCGCCGGTATCTGTCCGCCGTCCGCGAGGACATCGACACCGCCCGCGCACTCGGCGCGACCGGCGTCCCCTTCTTCGTCATCGACCGCACCTACGGCGCCGCCGGCGCGCAGCCTGCCGAGGTGCTGCTGCAGCTGCTCGAGCGGGCGTGGGCCGACAGCCACCCGCTGCTGACGGTTCCCGCCGCCGAGGGCTGCGAGGACGGCACCTGCGCCGTCTGAGGCCTCAGCCGAGTTGCTCGGGCGGCGCCGCGGCGCCGTCCGAGGCGCCGGCCCGGGTGAAGAAGCTGATCCGGCCGTTCGTCTCGAGGACGGCGAGGTCGATGTCGCTGAACCGCCGGATGCCCTGTTGGCGGGTGGCGATCAACAGGTCGTCCATGGACACCCGTTCCATCCGCATCGTCTCCACGACCGGCTCGCCGTCCCGGATCAGCGCGTAGGGGACGCCGTGCACCAGGGGCCGGACGCGCTTCCAGTGTTTGGTGGCCCAGCCGGCCCCGATCGTGAGCAGGGCGAAGACGCTGATCGCCAGGATGCCGCCGGTCACCGAGTAGTCCTGCTGGGTCACCGACTGCTGGATCAGATCGCCCATCACCACGTAGAGGATCAGCTGGAAGGCCGACAACTCGCTGAGCGTCGCTCGCCCCACCACCCGGGTGACGACGAACAGGAAGAGGGCGAACACCACCGCCCGGACGACGATCTCCATCAGGGCACCAGCCAGGTCCGGTAGTCCAGGGCCGCGACCCGCTGCCCGTCGATGATCAGCCAGACGTCCGCCGACCTGCCCAGCTGCGCCGTGGGCTGCACGTAGGCGTCGAAGTCGAAGGTCATCGTGGCGGAGTCGGGCGGGGTGGTGAGGACGAAGTACTCCATCGTGCCGTCGGAGTACTCGTCGCTGGGCGCGGGGCTGAGCCCCTGGGTCTCGAAGAGATCGAACCAGTCGGCGGTCACCGCCAGCGTGATCTCGTCGGGGAACGTGCCCGGGGCGGTCACCGTGACCGTCCACGCGGTGTCCCAGCCGGCGCGCGCGACCCGCGGGTACTCGACGGACAGCTGGTAGCCGCCGCCCGCGGTGCTCGTCCGGGAGGTGTGCACTCCCAGCCAGCCGGTGGCGCCGAGTCCGACCACCAGGAGCAGGACGAGGATCGTGCCCCGCCGTCCCCAGGTCTTGAGCGGATGTCGCCGTGGGGCGCGGACATCGGCCAACGAGCTGTCGCTCGGGAGCGTTTCGGCTCGAGTCACGGACGACGTCCTCCCATGATCAACGCGAGTGCCGCGTGATCCTCGCACCTCCGCCGAGCACCCCGCCGGCCGCTCAGCCCAGGAGCCGTGGGGCGCGTTCCAGCGCCTTCCGGGCGTCGGCAGCGAGCCGGCGGACGACGTCGGTCGCCGACTCCTCGGCGGTGACCAGCCCGACGGACTCCCCGGCGTAGACCGGTGAGTTGTCCAGGTCGCCCTCGGCACGGGCGCGGCGCACCAGCGCGGCGGCGTTCGTGTCGCCGCGCAGCTCGTCCTCCCGGCCGTGCCAGAGCTCGGTGAAGTCGTTGACCAGCGCCCGGCCGGGCCACCGGGACGGCCACGGCAGCCCCTGGGCGATGTCGAAGGCACTGGTGAGCACGGTGCGGTCGCCGCTCGCCCCGCGGATCCGCTCCCGGGCCGCCACGGAGTTCGTGGCCTCGGTGCAGGAGAGCAGCGGGGTGCCGATCCACGCACCGGCGGCACCGGCGACCAGGACGGCGGCCAGCCCGGCGCCCGTGGCGATCCCGCCGGCGGCCAGCACCGGCCGGTCGGTCGCGGCGAGCACCTCCTGCAGCAGCGGCAGGGTCGCCCGCTGCCCGGTGTGCCCGCCGGCTTCGGTGCCCTGCGCCACGATGACGTCGGCCCCGGCGGCGTGCGCGCGGTCCAGGTCGGCCAGCGAGTTGACCGCGGTGGCGACGGCGATGCCCGCGTCGTGCAGCGGACCGACGAACGGACCCGGGTCCCCGAAGGCCACCGAGACCAGCACCGGCTCGGCGGCGATCACCGCGGCCAGCAGCTCGGGCCGGCGCTCCAGCACCCAGGTGATCAGTCCGATCCCGTAGGAGACGTCGGCCGCGGCCGGCGCCCGGGCTTCGCCGGCGATCCACTCCGGCGTCGCGTCACCGCCGACCCCGATCATGCCCAGCCCGCCGCCGAGGGAGACCGCCCGGGCCAGTTCTCCGCCGGCCACCCCCGCCATCGGCGCCCCGAACACCGGCACGTCGAGGTCGAACCAGCGGGTGAGTGCGGTCTTGATCATGGGGCCCATCGTGGTCCCCGGCGGTCAGCGGCGCAGCACGTCCCCGGTGAAGGCCCGCAGCCGCTGGCGCAGCCCCGCCACCTGCTCGGCGACCGCGAGCTCCTGCAGCTCCTCGTCCAGGCGCTGGGCGGACGGCGGGACGGCGAGCATCCGGTGTGCGCGGTCCAGGTCGGCGCAGATGTAGGTGCCCACGGTGTTGCCGTTGCGACCGGCCTGGCCACCCGGCGCGCGGTGAACAGCGAGATCGAGGCCGCCGGCTGCACGGTGTGGCACAGCAGGCACAGCAGGCACATCGCCGAGCGGCGGCTCGACATCCGGGTGTCCGACGCGCGCAGGGCGACCCCCAGCGGTTCGCCGTCGTGGCAGTGCACCAGCTAGCCGCGCAGCTCGGCCTTCGCGTCGCGCCAGCCGAGCACGCCCAGCGCTGCCCGGTCGAGCGCGTCGAGGTCTCGGGGCGGGGTCAGCGCAGCGGCCTCGCTGCGGGAGCAGTTGACCATCGAGCGGCGGAGGGCCGCATCGGTCAGGGCCTGCACGGGGACCTCCGGTCGGCGTCGGGACGGACGGCCGCAGAGGTTACGGACGGCGGTCGCCCCGGCGCACCCGGTTTCCCCCGGGCGAGGACCGGCTCAGCGGGTCGCTGGGCCGCCGTGCTCGGTGCCGGCGAGCCGGCGCAGGAACTCGTGGCAGTGCTTCGCGCGCTCGGAGTCCTGCTGCATGACCTCGCGGAAGAACGAGGCGACGTCGTCGAGGCCGGCGTTCTCCGCGTCCCGGACGTACTGGCCGTAGTCGTGTCCGGCCTTGAGCGAGTGGTACTGGACCGAGATGAGGTCGTAGGTGACGTCGGCGAAGCCCGTCTCACCAGTGGCCATGGTGCCCTCCTCGACTCCGGGGATGTGACCCCTGTCTCAGTTCCCGTCCCACTCGGGGTGAAACGGACCGGTCCGCCGCAGGTTCGGTCGACCGCCGGCGCCTACCCCGCGGAACCGCCGAACGCGCCGCCGGTGACGTCACCCCCGACGGCCTCGTCCTCCTCGGTCTGCGAGGTCGCCAGCTCGTCCTCGCCGGTCGCGACCTCGTCGTCCTCGGTGGAGGCGAGGTCCTCGCCCTCACCGAGAGCGCCGGGGTCGGCCTGCAGGGTGCGCGGGTCGCGGAGCGGGTCCGGGACGCCGGGGTCGGTGACGGTCATGCACGGACCGTGCCCGGAGGCAACGCGTCCGAACCGCCCTTCTGCTCGACCAGCACCGGGTCCGGTCCGGTCCACGGGCCCAGCCGGTGCAGCAGCCGCTCCCGGGAGGCCAGCCGCGGCCCGGCCTGGACCGGGTAGGTCGCGTAGGAGCCGTCGGTCAGCTCGCGGGCCGCGTGCACCGCGAAGTTCGGGTCGTCCTGCGCCTGGCGGGCGACGGCGACCAAGTCGGCCTGCCCGGTGGCGACGACGGCCTCGGCCTGCTGTGCGTCCACGACCAGGCCGACCGCCATGGTCGCGATCCCGGTCTGCTCCCGGATGGCCGCGGCGAAGGGCACCTGGTAGCCGTAGCCGATCGGGTGCTCCCAGCCCGCGCCGATCCCACCCCCGGAGACGTCGACCGCGTCCACGCCGCGCGCCTTCAGTTCGCGGGCGAAGGCGACCGTGTCCTCGAGCGTCGTCCCGTCCCGGGAGGCGTCGACGGCCGACACCCGGACCACCAGCGGCAGCTCGGCCGGCCAGCCGGCGCGCACCGCCTCGACCACCTCCAGCGGGAACCGCATCCGGTTCTCCAGCGACCCGCCGTACTCGTCGTCCCGCAGGTTGGTCAGCGGGGAGAGGAACTGGTTGAGCAGGTAGCCGTGCGCCGCGTGCACCTCGGCGACCTGGAAGCCGGCGGTCAGGGCGCGCCGCGCGGCGGCCACGAAGGCCTCGCGCACGCCCGCCATCTCCTCGACGGTCAGCGGGTGCGGAGCGGCCCACCCCTCGCCCATCGGCACGCCACTGGGGGACACCGTCCTCCAGGGCTCGTCGCCGGGGCGGGCGTTCTCGGCGGTCAGCGGGCCGTGGCCGTCCCAGGGGCGCAACGTGCTGGCCTTGCCGCCGGCGTGGCCCAGCTGGATGCCCGGCACGCTGCCGTGCTCGCGCAGGAAGGCCGCGATCCGGGCCAGGCCGGGGATCTGCGCGTCGTCCCAGAGGCCGACGTCCCCGGGGCTGATCCGGCCGTCGGCGGTGACACCGGTGGCCTCGACCAGGACCAGACCGAAGCCGCCCAGCGCGAACCGGCCGAGGTGGACGAGGTGGTAGTCGCCGACCAGGCCGTCGGAGACGGAGTACTGGCACATCGGGGCGACGACCAGCCGGTTGGCGAGGGTGATGCCGCGCAGGGTCAGGGGCTGCAGGAGCTGGGGCTCGGTCACGCCCGGCGCAACGAGTCCCTGGCTGCAGGGCATCCCGGGGGGACGTACGTCACACTGTAGGTAGACGTCCTATACGAGTAGCCTGGCCCGATCCCCCCGGCCTCAACGGCGCGGCCGGGCGGGCCCGTCCAGTCAGACGCCAGACGCCGGTGCAGCACGTCGCACCCGGCGCACCCCCAGAGGAGGAGACGCCGTGACTTCCGTGGCCACCCCCGGTCTCGAGAACGCCCCCACCACGCATGCCCGACTCCTCACCTGGGTGCAGGAGATGGCCGAGCTGGCCATGCCCGACCAGGTCGTCTGGGTCGACGGGACCGACGAGGAGTGGGAGCGGCTGACCGCGAAGCTCGTGGACGCCGGCACCTTCACCCGGCTGGAGAAGAAGCCCAACTCCTTCCACTGTGCGTCCGACCCCAGTGACGTCGCCCGCGTCGAGGACCGCACCTTCATCTGCTCGGTCGACGAGGCCGACGCCGGTCCGACCAACAACTGGATGGACCCGGGCGAGATGAAGGCGATCATGACCGAGCTGTACCGGGGGTGCATGCGCGGTCGCACGATGTACGTCATCCCGTTCTGCATGGGCCCGGTCGAGGCCGAGAACCCGATGTTCGGTGTCGAGCTGACCGACTCCGAGTACGTCGTGGTCTCGATGCGCGTGATGGCCCGCATCGGCAGCCGGATCCTCGAGGCGATGGGGACCGAGCGTCCCTTCGTCCCGGCCATGCACTCCCTCGGTGCCCCGCTGGAGCCTGGTCAGGCCGACGTCCCGTGGCCCTGCAGCGACACCAAGTACATCGTCCAGTTCCCCGAGGAGCGGGCCATCTGGTCCTACGGCTCCGGGTACGGCGGCAACGCCCTGCTGGGCAAGAAGTGCTACTCGCTGCGGATCGCCTCGGTGATGGCCC
>JAOPVN010000453.1 GCA_025966175.1 Modestobacter sp.
CGGTGGTGACGTCGGTGCGGCGCTGGTCGGCGTGGACCTTCCGGACCCGGGAGATCGCCTCCTCCAGCGCGGCGCGGACCGCCGGGTCGCAGGTGGCCAGCGCCTCGTCCAGCGCGGACTGCGGCACCGCGATGTCGGGGACGTCGACGCCGTCGAAGCGGGCGGTGATCTCACGGACCGCCTCGGCGCCGCGGAGCCGGACGTCCTCGCAGATCGGGCGGACCACGGCGAGCACCGAGTCGATGTCGGTCGCGGCCCGCGGCAGCAGCTGCGCGAGCTCACGCGGCCCAGGCAGAGCGGAGCCTCGCAGGTCGATGCGGGACAGCACGGAGCACCTCCGGGAACGAGCGGGAGAACACCCCACGGTAGACGCCCGGGTGGGAGTGACCTGCTGCCCGTAGGCTCCCGGCGTGGGTGAGGCGGGCGACACGGGCAGCAGCAGCGGCCGGGAGATCATCCCGCTGTTCCCTCTGGAGACCCCGCTGTTCCCCGGCGTCGTGCTGCCACTGCAGATCTTCGAGCCCCGCTACCGGGCGCTGGTCGCCGACCTGACGAGCCTGCCCGCGGGCGTCGAGCGCCGGTTCGGGGTGGTCGCCATCCGGCAGGGCTGGGAGGTCGAGCGGGTGGCGCCGGCCGAGGCCCTGTTCGACGTCGGCTGCACCGCGGTGCTGCGGATGGTCGCCCCGCAGCTGGACGGCGGCTACCGGATCGCGGCCGTCGGCGGCGAGCGGTTCCGGCTGCTCGACGTGCTGCCGCCGGCCGAGGGCGATGCGGATGTCGACGGCGGGGACCCGCCGTACCTGCGGGCGCTGGTCGAGTGGCTGGCCGAGGAGGAGGCCGCCGAGGAGGCGGCCGGCGACGCCGACGGGCTGGTCGGGCCGGACGCCGTCCACGGCATCGTGCCGGCAGAGGTGGCGACCGGGGTGGCCCGCGGATCGCTGGAGGTGCTGGCCGGCAACGTCCGGGACCTGTTCGCCCGGTACGTGGCCGACGTGGCGGTACGCCAGGGCGGAGCGCCGGACGGGCTGCCCGACGAGGTGCTGGACGCGCTCACCCCGGAGGACCTGATCGCCGAGGACGACGCCGCCGGCGCGATGGCCGCAACCGCGGCACTGCTGCGGGAGGTGAGCGACGACGCCCGGGGGCTGTCCTACCTGGTGGCGTCCTCGGCACTGCTGACCACCGAGGACCGCCAGGCGCTGCTGGCCGAGTCCGCCACCCGGCGCCGGCTGGCGATGGAGTCCCGCATGCTGCGCCGGGAGCTCACCCTGCTGCGCGCGCTGGGCGCGGTGCCCGTGCCGCTGCGGCAGTTCGCCACGCCCATGACCTCGAACTGAAGAAGGACCCCGTCCCTCTCACTCCTCGCAGGCTCGGGGCGAGCCTCCGGACGGGGCCTGACCGCGCGGAGTCGTTGGTGGGACGGGAGGCAGCGGGGGCCGCGGCGGCTCGAGGGGCGGCTGCTCGTCGGAGCGCCCCAGGTCGTCCCGCGAGGTGAGCGACGTGGCCACCAGATAGGTCAGGACGGCGAAGAACGGACCGACCGCCAGCGCGGCCGTGGCCCGCAGCGACAACGCGGTGGTGACCGTCGCGCCCACGGCGGCGAGCTGCGTGTCGGTGGGCGCGGGCCCGGCCCACTCCCCCAGCTGCCACGCCACGACGCCGGCGGCCAGCAGACCGGTCGCCAGCGCGGTCAGGGTGAGCACCCCGCGGCGGCGCCGGCGCAGCCACACCGCGAACCCGGCGAGCAGCCCCAGCACGGCCATGATCAGCACGAAGACCCCGTCGTCGGCCATGAAGAGCTCCGGGGACGGCGCCCTGCCGATCGGCTCGACGGCGGTGGCGGTGACCCGGTACTCCGCCCGGGGCGCCAGCCAGATCCACAACCCGCCGGCCGCCAGCCCGGAGACCCCCAGGGCCAGCACGGTCAGCAGTGCACTGCGCAGGTCCTCCCGGCCGCCCCGCAGACCTGGGACGCCGGCCGGCCGCGCGGGCTGCCAGCCGACCGGAGCCACGCCCGGGACGGGCTGTGCGGACACCGAGGGGGGCAGGGGACGGGCGTCGGTCACCCGTCCATCCTGGTCGGCGTTCCTGGCAGCGGCCTGCCGGCCCTCACAGCAGGGCGACGCTGGTCGGCCCCAGCAGTGCCTTGATGTCGCCCATCAGCGCGGTGCTCGGGCGCACCCTCAGCCCCTGGTCCAGCCGCAGCACCGTCTCCCGGCCGCCGTTGAGCAGCTTCAGCTGCACCTCGGTGGTGCCCGGGTGGCTGCCCAGCACCTCGCGCAGCCGTTCGACCACCGGCGGGGTGCAGCGGGCGGCCGGCATGGACACGAGCACCGGGCCGCGCGGGCCCTCGGTGAGCTCGGGGATGGTCACCTCGGAGGCGAACAGCGACGGGGTGTCGTCACGGCGGCTGACCCGCCCCTTGACCACGACGATCTGGTCGCGGACCACCTTGTCCGACACCTGCGCCCAGGTCTTGGGAAAGAACAGCACCTCCAGACCGGCCTCGAGGTCCTCGATCGTGGCGATCGCCCATGGTGCGCCCTGCTTGTTGGTGCGCGGGCCGACCGCGGTGAGGATGCCGGCCACGGTCACGTTGGCGCCGTCCTCGACCCCACCGGCGATGATCTCGGCCAGCGCGGTGTCGGCGTGCGAGGTGAGCACGTGCTCGACGCCGTGCAGCGGGTGGTCGGAGACGTACAGGCCGAGCATGTCGCGCTCGAAGACCAGCTTCTCCGCCTTCGACCAGTCGGCGGTGGGGATCGCGATGTCCAGCGAGGCAGCGAACGGGTCGTCCGCGCCGTCACCGAAGCCGCCGAAGAGGTCGAACTGGCCCTCGGCCTCCTTGCGCTTGAGGCTCATCGCCGAGTCGACCGCCTGCGCGTGGATCGCCGCGATGCCCTGCCGGGAGTGGCCGAGGGAGTCGAACCCGCCGGCCTTGGCGAGGGACTCGATGACCTTCTTGTTGCAGGCGACCGTGTCGATCTTGCGCATGAAGTCGGCGAAGTCCTTGAAAGCGCCCTTCTCCTTCCGCGCCCGGACGATCGAGTCGACGACGTTGTGGCCGACGTTGCGCACCGAGGCCAGACCGAAGCGGATGTCGGTGCCGACGGCGGTGAAGTCCCAGGATGACTCGTTGACGTCGGGCGGGAGCACCTTGATGCCCATCCGCCGGCACTCGGCCAGGTAGACCGGCCGCCGGTCCTTGTCGTCGCCCACGCTGGTCAGCAGCCCGGCCATGTACTCGGCCGGGTAGTTCGCCTTGAGGTAGGCGGTCCAGTAGGAGACCAGCCCGTAGGCCGCCGAGTGCGCCTTGTTGAAGGCGTAGTCGGCGAAGGGCACCAGGATGTCCCACAGCGTCTTGACCGCCGCGGCGGAGAAGCCGTTGGCCTTCATCCCGGCCTCGAAGCCGACGTACTCGGCATCCAGGACCGACTTCTTCTTCTTGCCCATCGCCCGGCGCAGCAGGTCGGCCTTGCCCAGGGAGTACCCGGCGACCTTCTGCGCGATCGCCATGACCTGCTCCTGGTAGACGATCAGGCCGTAGGTCTGGCCGAGGATCTCCGCCAGCGGCTCGGCGAGCTCCGGGTGGATCGGGGTGATCTCCTGCTGGCCGTTCTTGCGCAGCGCGTAGTTGGTGTGCGAGTTCGCACCCATCGGCCCGGGCCGGTAGAGGGCGCCGACGGCCGAGATGTCCTCGAAGTTGTCCGGGCGCATCAGCCGCAGCAGCGAGCGCATCGGGCCGCCGTCGAACTGGAAGACGCCGAGGGTCTCGCCGCGGGCCAGCAGGTCGTAGGTGGCCGGGTCGGTGAGCTCCTTGCTGATCTCGTCGAGGTCGACCGGCGCCTTGCCGTTGATGACGATGTTGCGCAGCGCGTCGTCGATGACCGTGAGGTTGCGCAGGCCCAGGAAGTCCATCTTGAGCAGGCCGAGCGTCTCGCAGGTCGGGTAGTCGAACTGCGTGATGATCGCGCCGTCGGCCTCACGTCGCATGATCGGGATGCTGTCGATCAGCGGGTACCGGCCGATGATGACGCCGGCCGCGTGCACGCCCCACTGCCGCTTCAGGCCCTCGAGCTTGCGGGCCTGGTCGACGACCTCCTGCGCGCCGGGGTCGGACTCGTAGCGGGCGCGGAACTCCGAGGCCTCCTTGTAGCGCTCGTGCTTGGGGTCGAAGATCCCCGACAGCGGGATGTCCTTGCCCATCACGCCCGGCGGCATCAGCTTGGTGAGCTCGTCGCCCACCGAGTAGGGCCGGTCGAGCACCCGGGCGGCGTCCTTGATCGCGGCCTTGGCCTTGAT
>JAOPVN010000463.1 GCA_025966175.1 Modestobacter sp.
GCCTCGGGATCGCCGCCGCCGTCGGTGCCGACCTCGCCATGGTGCTGCCCGCGCGACCGGAGCTCGACGCGCTGCTGGCGGTGCTCGGGCTCGGCTTCCTGGCCGCCGTCGTCCACCAGATGACGCGGCCGGCCCCGCGGCTGTACCTGGTCGCGTCCCTGGCCGGTGTCGTCCTGCTGATCTGCTCGGTCTGCGCGCTGGCGGTGCTGCTGGGCGTCGGCCGGATCGAGGACGGCGAGCGCGCGGTGCTGACGGCGGTGCTGGCCGTCGGCGCGGCGTTGCTCGTCGGCCACCTCGTCGACCTGGTGCTGCCGCGCCCGCAGATCGCCGCCGGGGTACCGCGCGGGCTGCTCGGCCTGGTGCTCGCCGTGGTCGCCGCCGTGCTGGTGGCGCTGCTGCGTCGGGACGGAGGCACGCTGCTGGCGACGATGTCCGCGGTGACCTACGGCGCCGCGCTCGGGGGAGTCGCGGCGCTGATGGCGCTCGGCGCCTCCTACGTGGTGGCCGAGCGTGGCCAGGCCAGCTGGGCACTGCCGGTCGTGCAGGCAGTGCTGCCGCTGGCCGCCGCGGCGCCGATCGCCTACGCCCTCGCGCTGAACGGCATCGGATGAGCCGCCGACGGAGCGGGTGCCTGGTGGCGCTGCTGGTCCTGCTGGTCCTGGTGGTCGGGGTGCTCGTCGTCGTCGACCGGGTCGGCGTGGGCATCGCCGAGGACCGGGTGGCCGAGCAGGTCGCCGCCCGGGGCGGCCTCACCGGGACCCCGCAGGTCGACATCGCGGGCTTCCCCTTCCTCACCCAGGCGCTCGCCGGGAACTACGAGGACGTCCGCATCCACCTGACCGCCGAGGAGCTCGGCCAGCCGGCGGGCACCCGGGCCGACGTCTCGCTGCGCGGCGTGCACGTCCCGCTCTCCGACGTGCTGTCCGGCTCGGTGCAGCAGATCCCGGTCGACCGGGTCGACGGAACGGCGACGCTGTCCTACGCACTCCTCGCCGAGCAGCTCGGCGGCGACACGACCCTGACCGCCGACGGCGACGGCATCCGGCTCACCAAGACCGTCACCGTGCTCGGGTTCGACTTCCCGCTGACCGCGGCCGGCACGGTGACCCTGGACGGGCACGAGGTCGTCGTCGACGTGCACGACGCGTCGGCCGCCGGGGCGGACGTGCCGGACTTCGTGCTCCGGCAGGCCGCTGACCTGCTCGACTTCCGCTACCCGGTGCCCGCGCTGCCCTTCGGTCTGCAGCTGACCAGCGTCACCCCGGCAGCCGAGGGGGTCGACGTCGCCGTGGAGGCCACGAACACGGTGCTGTCCGGCTGACCTGCTGCTGATCGGTGGCCGGGCGGGGAATGTGCCCGGCGGGCGCCCGGTTCCCCCTGGCGTGGACGCGACGGGTCTGGTGGTGCTGGCTGCTGCGCTGGTGGTCTCGGCGCTCGCCGCCTGGTGGCTGCGCACCCGGAACGGGGCGGTGCGCGCCGTGAGTGAGGAGGGGGCGACCGTGCCGGAGGCCGGGACGACGTCGACGGCGGTGCTGCAGGAGCTGGGCGCACGCCCGGAGGACGCCGACCTCACCGTCGTGCAGTTCTCCACCGCGTTCTGCGGCCCGTGCCGGGCGACCCGCGCGCGCCTGCAGCAGCTGCAGACCACCCGCCCGGGCCTGGCCTACCTGCACGTCGACGCGGAGAGCCACCTGGACGCCGTCCGCGCGCTGGACGTCCGGCGGACCCCCACGCTGTTCTACCTGGGCCGCGACGGCGCCCTGATCGGACGCAGCAGTGGCGCCCCACGGCCCGACGAGCTCACCGCCCTGGTGGACGCGCACACGGCGGTGCAGTCGTGATCAGCTACCCTCGCGCAGTGGGCACCCTGCTGACCTCGCGCCGCACAGTCGACCTGTGCCGCGTCGGCAGCTGCCTGTGTCCGGCCTCCTGAGGGCGAGCCCGCTCGCCCAGACGTGCCCTGACCGCCGTCCGGAGGAACTCCCCGCCATGCCTTCTCCCGCAACTCCTGCGAGCAGTGCTGTGACGCCTGAGGCCGCTGTGCCCCAGGTGGACGTGCGTGGCCCCCGCTTCGGCGCGTGGGTCACCACCGTCGTGCTGGCCGTCGCCCTGCTGACCGGCAGCGGCTGGCTGGTGGCCGCCCAGGCCGTCGTCTTCGCCGTCGGTGCGTTCGCCGGGCTGCGGTACGCCCCCTACGGCGTGCTGTTCCGCATCCTCGTCGCGCCACGGCTGGGCCCGGTCCGGGAGCGGGAGCCCGAGGCGCCACCGCGTTTCGCCCAGCTCGTCGGCCTGCTGTTCGCAGTGGTCGGCGCGGCAGGGTTCCTGATCGGGGCGCCGCTCGTCGGCGCCGTCGCGACCGGCCTGGCGCTGGTGGCGGCACTGCTCAACGCGGCCACCGGCTTCTGCCTGGGCTGCGAGCTGTACCTGACCGTCCGGCGGGCGCAGACCGCCCGCACCGTCTGATCCCGTCCGCACACCACCAAGGAGAGCCATCCCCATGAGCCGCAACGACGTGCTCGTCACCGCCGACTGGGCGCAGGAGAACCTCGGTACCCCGGGTCTCGTCTTCGTCGAGGTCGACGAGGACACCAGCGCCTACGACGGCGGTCACCTCGAGGGTGCCGTCAAGCTGGACTGGAAGAAGGACCTGCAGGACCCGCTGCGTCGCGACTTCGTCGACAAGCCGGCCTTCGAGGCGCTGCTGTCGGCCAAGGGCATCAGCAACGACGACACCGTGGTCCTCTACGGCGGCAACAACAACTGGTTCGCCGCCTACGCGTACTGGTACTTCAAGCTGTACGGGCACCAGGACGTGAAGCTGGTCGACGGTGGCCGCAAGAAGTGGGAGCTCGACGGTCGACCGATGTCGAATGACGTCGTCCAGCGCCCGGCCACGAACTACCGGGCCAGCGAGCCCGACCTCTCGATCCGCGCGTTCCGCGACGAGGTCATCGCGTCGATCGGGTCGAAGAACCTCATCGACGTCCGCTCGCCCGACGAGTTCTCCGGCAAGATCCTGGCCCCGGCGCACCTGCCGCAGGAGATGGCGCAGAAGGGCGGCCACGTCCCGACCGCGAAGAACATCCCGTGGAGCAAGGCGGCCA
>JAOPVN010000493.1 GCA_025966175.1 Modestobacter sp.
CTGGCCGCCGTGCTGGGCAGCACCAACCCCGTCGCCGGGCCGTACTTCGGGTTCTCGGTGCCCGAGCCGACCGGGGTGGTCGCCGTCCTGGCACCGCAGCGCAGCTCGCTGCTCGGGCTGGTCAGCGCGCTGGGCCCGGTGCTGGCGGGAGGCAACACCGCCGTCGTGGTCACCTCGAAGGCCAGGCCGCTGCCGGCGGTGACCCTCGGCGAGGTGCTGGCGACCTCCGACGTCCCCGGCGGGGTGGTCAACCTGCTCACCGGGGACGCCGCCGAGATCGGCCCCTGGCTGGCCGAGCACGCCGACGTCGACGCGATCGACCTGACCGGTGCACCGGCTCCGCTGGCGATGGAGCTGGAGCGCTCCGCGGCCGGCACGATCAAGCGGGTGCTCCGGGCGCCGGCCGAGGAGCCGGACTGGACCGCCGACCCGGGGCTCTCCCGGCTGCGGCCGTTCCTGGAGACCAAGTCGGTCT
This sequence comes from Modestobacter sp., assembly GCA_025966175.1. Classification (GTDB taxonomy): domain Bacteria; phylum Actinomycetota; class Actinomycetes; order Mycobacteriales; family Geodermatophilaceae; genus Modestobacter. The sequence continues at coordinate 476 of JAOPVN010000493.1, forward strand.
GGCACCCGATCGGCGTCTAGCGGCAGGACCCGCAGCGGGCTCCTAGGACCATCGGGCAGGATCGTCCCGTGTCCCGGCCCAGCATCGTCCCCATCGCCCTGACCCTCGACGACCGCACGGGCTACACGCTCTGGGCGCCGCCCTGGGAGGAGGACGGCGAGGAGTGGCAGGCGTTCCTCGGCAGCACCGTCGATGTGCCCGCCGACGTCGACGACGACGACCCTGAGGCCCCGCGCCCCACGGCCGTCGTCCACCTGTTCCCCTCGCCTGCCGCGCTGGCCGCGTTCTGCCGGGTGAACACCGACCACGACCTGTCCGACCACCCGGTCTGGCCGGTGGTGGCCGAGCTGGGCGCCGCCGACCTCACCCCCGACGAGGAACACCGCTTCGACCTCGACGGCGTCTATGACGTGGTCGCGGAGAACCCCGACCGCTGGGCCGTCGACGAGCTGGCCGCCACCCTGGACATCGTCGGGCGGCTGGCCGAGTGCTGTGACACCACGGACGACGAGGACGGGGACGACGGGGACGACGGGGACGACGGGGACGACGACACCGCCTTCGAGGCCGTCGCCGAACTGGTCTCCCGCCCCGAGACCGCCGCGCTGCGCCTGGGCATCGAGGCGTTCCTCGGCCGGGACGGCGAGGAGTCCTGGGTCCGCCTGGGCACCGCCGTGGACGAGCTGTGGGAGGACGTCCTCGAGGAGCTCGACGACCACCTGGACTGGACCGGGGCCGGCAACGTCTCGGTGGAGGTCTACCCGTCCGCCGCCGAGGAGGCCGAGGCCCGGGCCGCCCAGCCGGACGACCTCGACGAGCCCGACGACGACCTCGACGACGACCTGGTCGACGACCCCGACGACGAGGACTCCCCCGCGCGGCCCACGGCCGGCTCCACCGCACCGGCCCCGGCGGCGGGTGCCGGCATCCGGACGATCCGCAGCAGCAGCCGGCTGAACGCGTCCCCCGCCGCCGTCGCGGCCGCCCAGGAGTTCTGGGAGGTGGTGGGCATCCTGCCGGTGGAGATCGTCGTCCCCGACGGCGCCGGTCTCACCCTGCGCTGCTACGTCGAGGACCGCGCCCGCTTCCTCGGCCGCGACGGCCAGGTCTTCGTCTTCCCGACCCCGGTCGAGCTGGCCCGCTTCTGTGCCGGCGACGAGACCCACGACCTCACCGAGATCGCGTCCTGGCCCGAGGTCGCCGACACCGACACGCTCCCGCTGCCGGCCGACCAGGACCGCTACGACCTGGTCGAGATCTCCGAGGTGCTCGCCGAGGTCGCCGCCGGTGCCGGTGGGCTGGTCGAGCACCGCGCCCTGCTCCAGCCGGTGGAGGGCGTGCTGGACCTCGCCGAGTACGCCGACCTGCCGCGCGTGCAGCAGCAGCTGATCCCCACCGCGCCGCTGGGCCGGGCCGTGGCCCGCGCCGAGAACGATCCCCGCGCACCGCTGGCCGCCGAGGAGGCCCCGGCGCTGGCGGCGGCGTGGGACCAGGTGGTCGAGGACATCAGCACCGCGCTGGTCTTCCGCGACTGACCTGCCCCGGAACGCGGCAACGGCCGGCCCCCGCAGTGCGGGAGCCGGCCGTTGCCGTCAGGCCCCGTCCCGAGGCTCACCCCGAGCTAGCGAGGGGTGAGGAGGACGGGGTCCTTTCTCAGAAGGAGCGGGCCGGGCGCGCGGGGCGCCCGCTGGAGCGCTGACCCTCGCTCGCGCCGCGGTACCCACCGGAGGAGCGATCCCGGTCGCCGTAGGAGCGCTCGCCCGAGGGGCGGCTTCCGTACGAGCGATCGCGGTCGCCACCGGAGGGACGGTCACCGGCCGGACGATCCCGGTCGCCGTAGGAGCGCTCGCCCGAGGGGCGGTCTCCGTACGTGCGATCGCGGTCGCCGGAGGGACGGCGCGGGCCGGCCCGGTACCCACCGGGCCGCTCGCCGGAGGGACGACGCCCGCCGGAGCCACCGGCCGGACGGCGCGACTCGCGCACCGCACGGACGATGGGCTCGACGAACGTGCCACCGGCCACGAGCTCGGTGATGGGCGCGTCGCCCGGACGGATCCGGGTGACCATCGGCTCGACCTTGGCCGAGCGGAACCGGCGCTTGGCCTGTCCCACCTGGTCGGGCAGCAGCAGCGAGACCACGACACCTGCGGCACCGGCGCGCGCGGTGCGGCCGGAGCGGTGCAGGTAGGTCTTGTGGTCTGCCGGCGGGTCGTAGTGCAGCACCAGGGAGACGTCGTCGACGTGGATGCCACGCGCGGCGACGTCCGTGGCCACCAGCACGGGGCTGCGGGCGTCGGTGAACGCCTCCAGCGCCCGGCGGCGCGCCGCCTGCGGCAGGCCACCGTGGATCGGCTCGGCGTTGATGCCGACCTGCTGCAGGTTGTCGGCCAACCGGTCGGCGCCGTGCTGGGTACGCACGAAGATGATGATCCGGCCCGGACGGGCGGCCATCGCCTCGGCGACCT
>JAOPVN010000499.1 GCA_025966175.1 Modestobacter sp.
AGGTGGTCAGCTCCCATCGTGTGCCCTGGGGGGTGTCCTCGACCTGCACGCCCAGGGCGCCGAGCTGGTCACGGATGGCATCTGCGGCCGCGTAGTCCTTGCGGGCCCGCGCCGCGGCACGCTGTTCGAGCGCCAGGCCCACCAGTCCATCGGTGACCCCGGCGAGGCGCTGGTCCCCGCCCGCGGTGGCCCACTGGGGGTCCAACGGGTCCAGGCCCAGCACGCCCAGCATGGCGCGCACGGAGCCGAGGGCGGCGGCGACCGCGGCGTCGTCGCCGTCGGCCAGCGCGGTGTTGCCGCCGGTGACGGCCTCGTGGACGGCGGCGACCGCGGCCGGAGTGGCCAGGTCGTCGTCCATCGCCGCGGTGAACGCCTCGGCGAGGACCGGCTTGCCGGCGTCCGCACCGACCCGCTCGGCCGCGTGCCGGACGAAGGACTCCAGCCGCCGGTAGGCGGCCCCGGCCTCGGTGAGCGCGGACTCGGTGAACTCGATCGTGGAGCGGTAGTGCGGGGCGATCAGGTAGTAGCGCAGCTCCACCGGGCGGACCCGCTGGACGACCTCGTCGACCAGCGCGGTGTTGCCCAGCGACTTGCTCATCTTCTCGCCGCCCATGGTGACCCAGCCGTTGTGCAGCCAGTAGCGGGCGAACCCGTCACCGGCGGCCTGGGACTGGGCCCGCTCGTTCTCGTGGTGCGGGAAGCGCAGGTCCAGGCCGCCGCCGTGGACGTCGAACTCCGGGCCCAGGTACTTCTCCGCCATCGCCGAGCACTCCAGGTGCCAGCCCGGCCGGCCGCGGCCCCACGGCGTGGCCCAGGAGGCGGTCGCCGGCTCGCCCGGCTTGGTCGACTTCCACAGCGCGAAGTCCCGGGGGTCGCGCTTGCGCTCGTCGGTCTCGGTGTCGGCGGCCGGCTGCAGGTCGGCGAGCTTCTGCCCGGTGAGCTCGCCGTAGCCGGGGAAGGAACGGACGTCGAAGTAGACGTCCCCGTCGACGGCGTACGCGTGCCCGCCGGAGATCAGCCGCTCGATGAGCTCGACCATCTCCGGGACGTGCCCGGTGGCCCGTGGTTCGTAGGTCGGCGGCAGCGTGCCGAGGACGTCGTAGGCGCGGGTCGCGGCCCGCTCGTTCTCGTACGCCCAGGCCCACCACGGGACACCCGCCGCCGCGGCCTTGGCCAGGATCTTGTCGTCGACGTCGGTGACGTTACGGATGTAGGTGACCTCGGAGCCGGTGTGCAGCAGCCAGCGGCGAAGCACGTCGAAGGCCAGCGCGAAGCGGACGTGGCCGATGTGCGGCGGCCCCTGCACGGTCAGGCCACAGACGTACATGGAGACCTGTCCTGCACGCAGGGGCGTGAAGTCACGCACGGCACGCGCGGCCGTGTCGTACAGGCGGAGGCTCACTGCGCGGATTCTACGGGCGATCCGGGGGTGGTCCTGACCACGAGCGCGGTGGCGACCGCGGCCCGCCCCTCACCGCGTCCGGTCAGACCCAGCCCGTCGGTCGTCGTGGCGGTGACGCTGACCGGGGCGCCGAGCGCCGCGGACAGCACCGCCTCGGCCTCCGCGCGCCTCGGCCCCACCTTCGGGGTGTTGCCGATCAGCTGCACCGAGGCGTTGCCGACCACCCAGCCGGCAGCCCTCAGCACCTCGCGCACGTGCTCCAGGACGGCGGCACCGCGGGCACCGGCCCAGCGCGGGTCGTCGGTGCCCAGCAGCCCGCCGATGTCACCGAGCCCGGCGGCCGAGAGCACCGCGTCGGTGAGGGCGTGCGCGACGACGTCGCCGTCGGAGTGCCCGGCGCACCCGTCGACGCCCGGCCATTCCAGCCCGGCCAGCCAGCACGCCCGGCCGGCTTCGATCGGGTGGACGTCGGTGCCGTTCCCGACCCGAGGGAGGTTCATCGGGCCACCTGCAGCTCGGCCAGTGCGAGGTCGTGAGCGACGGTGATCTTCGCGGCGCGCTCGTCGCCGGCGACCGTGTGCACCGGGATCCCGGCAGCGCGGACCACCGAGGCGTCGTCGGTGAACTCGGTGGCGGCGCCGTGCGCCCGGCCGTACGCGGCCACCAGCGTCGCCCGGTCGAACCCCTGTGGGGTCTGCACCCGGCGCAGCGGGGCACGCGGGACGTCCGCGGTCACCACGCCCTCGGCGTCGACCAGCACGGTGGTGTCCACCACCGGGAGCACCGGCACGACCGCCGCAGCACCGGCGACCAGTGCGGCGAGCACCCGGGCGACGACCTCCGGTGGGGTCAGCGGCCGGGCAGCGTCGTGGACCAGGACGGCGTCGGCGTGCTCCCGGGCCGCGGCCAGCGCGGCGCGGACCGAGGCCGTGCGGGTGTCCCCGCCGACCACGACCTGCACGTCGTCCGGGAGGACGGCGGCGAAGGCAGCCTGCTGGGGCCCGGGGACGGCGACCACCACCTCGTCGACCCCTCCGTCACGCAGCGACTGGACCGCCCAGCAGACCAGCGGGCGGCCGCCGAGCGGGACCAGTGCCTTCGGCAGTTCTGCCCCCAGACGCAGACCACTCCCGGCCGCTGCGACGATGCCGACAGCGTGCACGGGAGTGGTCTGGGTGTCTCTGAGGTGGAGCTCGGTGCTCAGGGACTCGGTGCTCAGGAAGCGAGGACCTCGTCGAGGAGGACCTCGGCCTTGTCCTCGTTGGTGCCCTCGGCGAGCGCGAGCTCGCTGACCAGGATCTGACGCGCCTTGGAGAGCATGCGCTTCTCCCCGGCGGACAGGCCGCGGTCCTTGTCGCGGCGCCAGAGGTCACGCACGACCTCGGCCACCTTGTTCACGTCACCAGAGGCCAGCTTCTCGAGGTTGGCCTTGTACCGACGCGACCAGTTGGTCGGCTCTTCGGTGTGGGGGGCACGCAGGACCTCGAAGACCTTGTTCAGGCCCTCCTGGCCGACGACGTCGCGGACCCCGACGATCTCGGCATTGTCGGCCGGCACGCGCACAGTGAGGTCGCCCTGAGCGACCTTGAGCACGAGGTAGGCCTTCTCGACGCCCTTGATGGTGCGCTGCTCGATCGCCTCGATGAGCGCCGCGCC
>JAOPVN010000570.1 GCA_025966175.1 Modestobacter sp.
CGCGCGCTGCCGGTCCCCGGTCGCGGCCAGCTCCGCCGCGCAGCGCCGCGAGCCCCAGACCCGGGCCGGCCGGAAGGCCGCGTTGCCGAAGCAGTGGTCGAAGTGCGCGTGGGTGTTCACCACCGTCCACGGGTGCGGGGTCACCGCCCGGACCGCCTCGGCCAGGGCCCGGCCCTCGCCCAGGTGCGAGCGGGTGTCGACGACCAGGCACCGGCCCTCGCCCACCACCAGCCCGCAGTTCAGGTCCAGGTCGACGTGCCGGCGGACGAACACCCGGTCGCCGACCTCCGCCCATCCGGCGGCCGCGCCCGTGCTCACCAGCAGATCCGCATCGGCCGGCCCCGGGAGTCCGTCGTCCCGTCGCCCACGCACTCGGCGCTGCCCGCGACCAGCCGCTGCGCGGACCAGGCGGCCGCGCAGGCGTCCAGTGCGTCGATCATCGGCACGCCGGCCGGGGCCTCGGCCAGCGCCTCCTCGACGTCCATCACGGCCCGCAGCGCGCGCAGCCGCTGCACCGTGCCGCGCGCGGTGCCCTTCCGGTCGGTGACGCCGCCGAGGCCGAGCCGGAACGCCAGCTCCGGGTGCACCTCGACCACCCGGTCGGTCGGGGGCTCCCCGAGCGCGTCGTCGAGGGCGCGGATCGAGCGGACCAGCTGGAAGGCCTGGGCGGACGGTGCGCGCGGTGGATCGGTGGCCGCCCGGGAGATCGCGCGGGCCTCCGCGTAGTCGTCGGTGGCCAGGACGCCGCGGACCGGCGTCGGGAAGACCGAGCTGCCGGCCGCGGCGAGCAGCTTCCGCGCGGCGACGTCACAGGCCCGGACGCCGTCCTCGGACAGCCCGATCGGCATGTCGATCGCGACCACCGAGACCTCCGGGACGGCGAGCACCGCGGCGACGTCGGGCAGCGCCAGCAGCCGCACCGCGCGACCGTCGAGCAGCGCGCCCACCCAGGCACCCCGCCAGCCGTCGACCCCGAGCACTGCCACCGGGCCAGCCTGCCAGGCAGGCTGAGAGGATCGGGGCATGCGCGTCTTCCTCGGCACCGACCACGCCGGTCTGGAACTGAAGTCCCACCTCCTGAAGGTGCTCGCCGACGAGGGTTTCGAGCCCGTCGACTGCGGTGCGTACGAGTACGACCCGGACGACGACTACCCGCCGTTCTGCTTCGCGGTGGGCGAGCGGGTGGTGACCGAGCCCGGCACCCTGGGCGTGGTCATCGGCGGCTCCGGCAACGGCGAGCAGATCGCCGCCAACAAGGTCCCCGGCGTCCGGGCGGCCCTGGTCTGGAACGACGACACTGCGCGGCTGGCCCGCCAGCACAACGACGCCAACGTCGTCTCGGTCGGCGGCCGGCAGCACACCGTGCAGGAGGCCACCGCGCTGGTGCTGACCTTCCTGCGCGAGCCGTTCAGCGGCGAGGCCCGGCACGTCCGCCGGATCGCCCTGCTGAGCGACTACGAGCGCGACCGGCACCGCCCGGCGGGCGGGCTCCCCACCGACACGCCGTGACCCGGTGATCGGCGAGGACCTGCGGGCCGCCGGTGCGGTCGCCCAGGAGTTGTTCGCCCGGGTGCCCGACGGCACAGCGGGCGTGCCGCTGCTGGGCACCGACGTCGCCGGGGTCGCCGCGCACATCACCTCCTGCCTGACCTGGTACGCCGCCGACCTGGTCGCAGGGCCGGTCGAGGTGACCGCCTTCGACCTGGTCCGCCGTCCCGACGCCGACCTGGCGGAGGTGCTCAAGCAGCTGCGGGCAGCGGCTGAGGTGCTCGCCCGGGTGGTGGACGCTGCCGATCCCGCCGAGCGCGGTGCCCACTCCTGGGGCCTGGCCGACGCGTCGGGCTTCGCCGGGATGGGCTGCGCCGAGCTGTTGCTGCACACCTGGGACGTCGCCGACGGACGGCGGCTGGACTGGGCACCGCCGGCGCCGCTGGCCGACGCCGTCCGGGCGCGGCTGTTCCCGTGGGCACCGGCCGACGCCGACCCGTGGACGGCGCTGCTGTGGGCCACCGGTCGCGGCGAGCTGCCCGGCCGCGACCCGGTCACGTCCTGGCGCTGGCACTGCGCCCCGCTGGCGGAGTGGGACGGCATCCAGCCCGCGTAGTCCCCAGCCCGGCCGGCGTTCACCGCCGGCCGACCGCGGGCCGGACGGTCGTCACTGGTCGGCCGGGCGGTGCCGGGTCAGCCGGCCGTCGTCGTACCAGAGCGTCGGGCCGGTCGGGAGGTCGCCGAGCCACTCGACGTGGTCGTCGTAGCGCACCGCGGGATCGGCGGCGACGAAGTCGGCGGCGTCCTCGACGCTCCCCGTCCCGTCGTACCGGGCCACCTGCGGGTAGGGGAACACCGGGCGGGTGCGGCCGGACGCCGGGTCGGTCGCCACGATGCCCTCCGGGGCCACGCCGTTCTCGACCCAGTCCAGCACCGGGGTGAGGGCGTCGAAGGTGTTCGGGGCCGCGCCACCGCGGCAGTGCAGCATCCCCGGCAGCATGTAGAGCCGGGCGAACTCCCGGACGGCCGCCGGACCGCCCATCTCGTCCTGCACGGCCTGGTAGTACGCCGGCGTCCCGTACGGGGAGATCGCCTGGTCGGCCCACCCGTGGTAGAGCAGCAGCCTGCCGCCGGAGTCCCGGAAGGCGGACAGGTCGGGGTCGGTCGCGTCGTACAGGCCGGCCAGCCGACGGACCTCGCGGAAGGTGCGGCGGTCGAAGGTCGCGTCCGCGACGGTGAAGGACGGCGGCGGGTTCTCCTCGTAGGCGAGGTATTCCAGCCAGGGACCACCGATGGTCTCCGCGACGCTGGGTGTGCCGGGTGCGGCAGGGATGATCCACGGCGTCCAGGCCAGCTCCGACCCGGGCGCCTCCCCGCCGAGGTAGAGCCGCCGGCCCTGCTGGTCCACCGGGCCGGAGTAGATCGCCCGCACGACGTCCACCTGGGCCGGGGTCAGGCACGCGGCGGAGTCCTGACCCGCGGGGCACTGCAGCGCAGCCGGGTCCGGGTGGCAGGCGCGCGGGTCGTCGATCTGCCCGTCGATCAGGCCGTCCTCGTCGTCGCACTCGGCCATCGCCGCGGCGTGCAGGGCGGGCAGCGTGTCGGCGGTGAGGACCGGGGCGCCGCTGTCGTCGTCGTTGATCGTGGCGAGCCACGGCTGGTAGAAGCTGTTCAGCTCGGTGGTGATGCTGGCCGGGGCGCCGGCGACGATGCCGTCGAAGTCGTCGGGGTAGCGCTGGGCCTCGGTGAGCCCCTCGTGGCCGCCCTGCGAGCAGCCGTCGAAGTAGGAGTAGCGCGGCTGGCTGCCGTACACCTGCTCGATGAGCGTCTTGGCCACCACGGCCAGCCCGTGGTCGGCCCGGTAGGCGAAGTCCGCCCGCAGCTGGGCGTCGGTGCCGAACAGGCCGTCCCCGCCCACGTGTCCCTGGTCGTTCGAGGCGGTCACGAAGGACCCGTCGGTCAGCGGTAGGCACCCCTCGCTCTGCTGGGCCTGGATCTGCACCGTGCCGCACAGGCCGCCGCAGCCGGTCTGCAGGTAGCGCTGCCGGTAGGTCGTCGTCGGCAGTTGCAGCTCGAACTGGATCTGCGGCGCGATCGTGCCCCGCACGTCGCACACCTCGTAGCCGCCGGTCGCCGCGGTGGTCACCTCCGTGGCGGTGATCGACGTCGGGAAGCCCGGCACTCCGGAGAGGTCCACGCCGGCCACCTCCGCGCAGGAGAGCTGCGGCAGGTGCACCGCCGGGGACTCCGCCGCCGTCGCCGGACCGGCCGCTGCCCACTGCCCACCGTTGAGCAGCAGCGCGAGGACGGCGAGGACGACGAGGACCCGGCGGGTGGTCCGGGAGGCGGTCAGCTGGTCCACGAGGACTCCTCGGGGCAGATGTGGCCTGGCCCACTGGCCGAGCACAGGCTAGACCCGGGCCCGGCTCAGCCGCAGCCTGCGGCGACGCCCCTGAACCGGCTCAGAAGTGGTCGGGGCACCAGGGGGTGACCGGCCAGCGGAACGCCGTCGAGGCCTGGGTGACCGCACCCGGGCTGATCTCGGTCACCCGTCCCGCGCCCTGCAGCGCGGCCAGGGAGATCCCGCCCAGGTACACCGCCGACAGCGCCTCGACGTCCAGCACCAGGTCGGGGTCGCGGTCGGTGCGGTCACAGAAGGCGCCGGCCGGGTGGCCCCACAGGTGCCAGCGCCCGTCGTTCCAGTCACAGAACCGATCGCGCACCTCGAGCACCATGTCCAGCGGCGCCGGGTAGCGGCGGGCGGACAGTGCCGGCCCGACGTCGACCAGCCGGACCCACAACGAGTCGACCGGGGCGGCGTGCCAGGCGCGCGGGTCGGCCAGCAGGTGCCGAACCGGGTCGTCGGGCGAGGCGTCGGGTGCCTCGACGGTGCGGATCAGGTCGTGGGAGAAGAGAAACCGCCACAGCGCCGCGTACGCGGCCGGGGTCGAGGCCCGCAGCTCGCCGACGGTCAGCGTGCCGTCGGGCTCGCCGTGGTCGTCCCACCCCGACCGCAGCCGGTAGGTGGCGTACCCGGTCACCGTGCCGTCGAGCTCGGTGTGCAGCGCGAGCTGCCGGGCCGGTCCGTCGTCCCGCGCCCCGGGGTCGTCGTAGAGCTGGCGGTCCCACCAGCCGTCGTCCCGGGCCATGTTCCCGGGCACGAAGCGGCGTACCCGGTCGTGCAGCGCCGCCGCGGCCGGCCGGAACTCCTCGAGCTCCACCAGCCGGACGGTGCCGGTGCCGCAGTCGACCTCCGGCCGCAGTCGCAGCCGCTCCGCCGCGCCGCGCCAGCCGCCGCGCTCGACCGCCGGCGCGTAGCCGAAACGGCCGTAGATGCCCGCCTCGGCCGCCCACAGCGCCGCGACCGGCTCCCGCCCCGCCGCGTGCACCTCGTCCAGTTGCCGCCGCATGACCGCGGTGAGCAACCCGCGGCGCCGGTGCGTGGGCGACACGGTCACCCAGGTGATGCCGGCGGTGGGGACGACGCCCCCGGGCACCGACATCTCCCGGCTGTAGATGCCGGCGGTCACGGCGAACCGGTCGCCGTCCGGCAGGCCCAGCGTGCGGTCGAGCTCGGCGACCGGCGGTGGCGTCTCCGTGTACGGCCCGCGGGGTGCGTCGCCGAAGGTGGTGAACATGGACCGGTAGAACCGGGGCCACTCGTCGGCGGTGATCGGGCGGAGCTGGTCGGCGATGTCGCTCACGGACCGTGTCTACCGGGCGGGGACGACGGTCCGCCAACCAGTTCCGGGGCGGGTCGGTCCGAGGTCGGGAACCGACGGCCGGTCAGGGGGCGGAGGTGACCCCGTCGGTGTCGAGCGTGAGGTCGCCGCAGGTGACCGACTGGGCAGCCTCCTGCCGCGCCTCGTCGCCGGCGGGGGAGGCGATGGTCGCCCCGTTCCGCGCCACCGCGCCGTCCAGCACCACGATCGTCTGCTGGACCATCGCTTCGCCGTTCTGCGCGCCGGGCGGCTGGAGGAGGAGCCCCAGCAGGTCGGTGACGCCGTCCCCGTCGACGTCGGCGCAGCCCACGCCGGTCCCGAATCCGGTGAAGCCGAGGTCGAAGGCGTACTGCTGACCCTGCTCGTTCAGCACCGGTACCAGCCCGCAGTCCCACACCGCGTAGAGGAGCACCTGCCGGCCGTCACTGGCCAGCGCGACCACCTCGCCCCGGCCGGTGACGTCGGCGACCAGCACCGAGCGGGCCACCGGGCTCGCCGAGCGGATCACCGCGGTCGCCGTGCCGCCCGACGCCGTGGTCACCCCGAAGGTCACCCCGCCGTCACTGCCATGCTGCTGGGCGATCCACTCCGTGTCCGGCCGGCCGTCGCCGTCCACGTCGACCGTCGGGGCCTGATCGGCACCGGCGGGCACGCCGTCCCCCGAGGACGGGCAGCCTGCTGCGGAGCCGGTGGCAGACGGGGCTGCGGTCGTGGTGTGCGTGATCGTGGCGGTACCGGGCGAGGCGTCCGCCCCGCCGTCCCCGGACGAGCAGCCGGCGAGCAGCACGAGACCGAGCAGGGCGCAGACGACGGGGCGACGCATGGCCCCCACCGTCGTCCCGGCGGTCGCCCCGGGCAACCTGCGGCTGGCGGCGGCAGCCGGTGTCCAGCACCCCTCCCGGTCGCGGACTCCTTGGTTCTGTCGGTGCCCTCGGGCAGGATCGGCCGGGACGTCGATGAGGGAGTCCCGCGATGACCGGTCTGATCGCCGAACGGCCCGAGGTCGGGCCCGTCAGCGAGCTCGAACCGCGGCTGGCCGAGCACCGGCGGGAGCTGACCGGCTACTGCTACCGCATGCTGGGCTCCGCCTTCGACGCCGAGGACGCCGTCCAGGAGACGATGGT
>JAOPVN010000531.1 GCA_025966175.1 Modestobacter sp.
TGGTCCTCCTCGAGGACCTGGTGGCCGCCGTGGGCGCCGACGCGGCCCGCTACGCCCTGGCCCGGGCCTCGGTCGACCAGCAGATCGACCTGGACCTGGACCTGTGGAGCCGGCAGACCAACGACAATCCGGTCTTCTACGTCCAGTACGCGCACGCCCGGATCTCCTCGCTGCTGCGCGGCGCGCAGGACCTGGGGCTGGCGCTGGGCGAGGCCGACGACGTCGAGACCGCGGTGTTGTCGCACCCGCGCGAGGGCGACCTGCTGCGGGCGATCGGCGAGTTCCCCCGGGTGGTCGCCTCGGCCGCCGAGCTGCGGGCGCCGCACCGGGTGGCCCGGTACCTGGAGGAGCTGGCCGGCACCTATCACCGGTTCTACGACTCCTGCCGGGTGCTGCCACGCGGTGACGAGGAGGCCACCCCGGTCACCACCGCCCGGCTGTGGCTCTGCGCGGCCACCGCCACGGTGCTGCGCAACGGCCTGGCCGTGCTCGGCGTCAGCGCCCCGGAGCGGATGTGAGGGCGCACCCGGCCGGTCCGCTGCACGCCGGCATCTCCCCGCCTCCGGCCGCCGGCCCCGCCCCCGCCGACCTCGGCGCACTCGACCCGCAGGTCTGGCCGCGGTCGGCCCGGCGGGTCGACGGTGAGGTGCACCTGGCCGGCCGGCCGGTGACCGAGCTGGCGCGCGTGCACGGCACCCCGATGTTCGTGCTGGACGAGGCCGACTTCCGCGGCCGCGCCGCCGACTTCGCCGACGCCTTCGCCGGCGCCGACGTGCACTACGCGTCCAAGGCGTTCCTCTGCGGTCAGGTCGCCCGCTGGATCGCCGAGGACGGGCTGCACCTGGACGCCTGCAGCGGCAACGAGCTCGCGCTCGCGCTGGCCGCCGGCTTCCCGGCCGAGCGGATCGCGCTGCACGGCAACAACAAGTCGCTGGTCGAGCTGCAGCTGGCCGTCGACACCGGGATCGGGCACGTGGTGCTCGACTCCTTCGACGAGATCGACCGGCTGGTGCCGCTGGCCGAGGCGCGGGTGGCCGCGGGCGGCACCCCGGTGCCGGTGCTCATCCGGTCCACCGTCGGCATCGAGGCGCACACCCACGAGTTCATCGCCACCGCGCACGAGGACCAGAAGTTCGGCTTCTCGCTGGCCACCGGCGACGCGCTGACCGCCGCGGTGCGGGTGATCCGGGAGCCGGCGCTGCACCTGGCCGGCCTGCACAGCCACATCGGCTCGCAGATCTTCGACACCGCCGGGTTCGAGGCCGCGGCGCACCGGGTGGTCGGGCTGCTCGGTCAGATCCACCAGGCCACCGGCGAGCTGCTCGGCGAGCTGAACCTCGGTGGCGGCTTCGGCATCGCCTACCTCGCCGAGGACGACCCGGTCAGCCCCGAGGACGTCGCGGCCAAGCTGCGCTCGGTCGTCGCGGCCGAGTGTGCGGCCCTCGGCCTGCCGGTGCCGCGGCTGGCCGTCGAGCCGGGCCGGGCGATCGCCGGGCCGGGCACGGTGACCCTCTACGAGATCGGCACGATCAAGCCGGTCCGGCTCGGCGCCGGTGGCGCCCCGGGTGCGCCGCTGGTGCGCAACTACGTGTCGGTCGACGGCGGGATGAGCGACAACATCCGCACCGCCCTCTACGACGCCAGCTACACCTGCGTGCTGGCCAACCGCAGCTCCGACGCCCCACCCGCGCTCTGCCGGGTCGTGGGCAAGCACTGCGAGAGCGGGGACGTGCTGGTCCGCGACCTGTGGCTGCCCTCGGACGTGCAGCCTGGCGACCTGCTCGCGGTGGCCGCCACCGTCGACTACTGCTGGTCGATGGCGAGCAACTACAACTACCTGCTGAAGCCGCCGGTGGTCGCCGTACGGGACGGCGTCGCAAGGGAGATCGTGCGACGGCAGACACTGTCCGATGTGTTCGCCCTCGACGCCATCCTCGCCGACGTCCCCGCGCCGTCCGTGCCCCCGTCCCAGCCCGCGGTCGGAGTCGAGCGATGAGTGACGCCCTGAAGGTCGCACTGCTGGGCTGCGGGACCGTCGGCAGCGCGGTGCTGCGGCTGCTGTCCGAGCAGTCCGACGACCTGGCCGCCCGGATCGGCCGGCGGGTCGAGGTGGCCGGGGTCGCCGTCCGCCGTCCCGACCGGCATCCCGAGGTGCCGGCGGACCTGCTGACCACCGACGCCCACGCGCTGGTCACCCGCCCCGACGTCGACCTGGTCGTCGAGGTGATCGGCGGCATCGAGCCGGCCCGCAGCCTGCTGCTGGCCGCCATCGGCGCCGGGAAATCGGTGGTCAGCGCCAACAAGGCACTGCTGGCCGACGACGGCGTCGCGCTGCACGCCGCCGCCAGCGCGGCCGGGGTCGACCTCTACTACGAGGCCGCGGTCGCCGGCGCGATCCCCCTGCTGCGGCCGCTGCGCGAGTCCCTCGCCGGTGACCAGCTGCGCCGCGTGGTCGGCATCGTCAACGGGACGACGAACTACATCCTGTCCCGGATGGCCGAGACCGGCGCCGGGTTCGGGGAGGCGCTGGCCGAGGCGACCGAGGCCGGCTACGCCGAGGCCGACCCGACCGCCGACGTCGACGGGTTCGACGCCGCCGCGAAGGCCGCGATCCTCGCCTCGCTGGCCTTCCACTCCCCGGTCACCGCCGCCGACGTGTACCGCGAGGGCATCTCCGCGGTCTCGGCGACCGACGTCGCCCGGGCCGCCGAGATCGGCTGCACGGTGAAGCTGCTGGCGATCTGCGAGCGGGTGGCCGGTGCGGACGGCGCCGATGACGGCGTGGCCGTGCGGGTGCACCCGGCGATGATCCCGACCACCCACCCGCTCGCGGCGGTCGGCGGCGCCTTCAACGCCGTCTTCGTCGAGGCCGAGGCGGCCGGCGAGCTGATGTTCTACGGCCGCGGCGCCGGGGGACAGCCCACCGCCAGCGCCGTGCTCGGCGACCTCGTCGCGGTGGCCCGCAACCGGCTGGCCGGCGCGGCCGGACCGGGGACGACGGGTTACGCCGGGCTCACCGTGCGCTCGATGGCCGACACCCCGACCCGGTACCACATCAGCCTGGACGTCGCCGACAAGCCGGGTGTGCTCGCGACCGTCGCGCACGAGTTCGCCGCGCAGGGCGTCAGCATCGCCACCGTCCGCCAGGACGGGCACGGCGAGGCCGCCACGCTGGTGATCGTGACCCACCGGGCACCGGATGCGGCACTCGCCGCGACGGTGACCCGGCTGCGGGAGATGTCGGCCGTCCGGGGTGTGACCAGCGTGCTGCGTGTGGAGGGGTTGTCATGAGCAC
>JAOPVN010000548.1 GCA_025966175.1 Modestobacter sp.
AGCTCGCCGAGTGGCTGGCCACCACCGACTCCGCGGCGGTGATGAAGCTGGGCCGCACCTTCCGCAACGTGCGGGACGCCTTCGAGGCCGCCGGCGTGCTGGACCGCGCCTTCTACGTGGAGCGCGCCACCACGGCCCAGCAGCGCACCATGCCGCTGGCCGAGGTCGACCCGGACACCGTGCCGTACTTCTCCCTGGCGTTGCTGCCCAGCGAGCTGACCGGTCCGGTCCCCGGCCCGGAGCAGCCGCGGGAGGACGAACCGCGCACCGGTGAGGTCGTCGTCGTCGGGCTCGGCCCCGGGCAGCGCAGCTGGACGACGCCGGAGGCCGCCGAGGCGCTCTCCCGCGCCGACGACCTGGTCGGCTACGGCCCCTACCTGGACCGGGTGCCGGCCAACCCGCGGCAGACCCGGCACCCCAGCGACAACCGGGTGGAGGCCGAACGGGCCGCCGCGGCGTTGCGGCTCGCGCAGTCCGGACGGCGGGTGGCCGTGGTCTCCAGCGGCGACCCGGGCGTCTTCGCGATGGCTGCGGCCGTGCTCGAGGTGGCCGCGCAGCCCGAGTTCGCCGGCGTCGAGGTACGGGTGCTGCCCGGGCTCACCGCGGCGCAGGCGGTCGCCTCGCGGGTCGGGGCGCCGCTCGGGCACGACTTCGCGGTGATCTCGCTGTCCGACGTCCTCAAGCCGTGGGACGTCGTCCTGGACCGGCTGCGGCACGCGGCCGCCGCCGACCTGGTGATCGCGCTGTACAACCCGCGGTCCAAGGCCCGCCCGCACCAGCTGGCCGAGGCCCGGGACGCGCTGCTCGAGCTGAGGAAGCCGGAGACGGTCGTCGTCGTCGGCCGGGACGTCGGCGGGCCGGAGGAGTCGATCGTCGTCACGACCCTGGACGCGTTCGACCCGGAGACGGTGGACATGCGCTGCCTGGTGCTGATCGGCTCCACCCAGACCCAGGTGACGCCGTCGGGGAAGGTCTTCACCAGCCGCCGCTACCCCGGCTGCTGAAGGACCCCGCCCCTCTCATCCCTCGCAGGCTCGGACGAGCCTCCGGGCGGGGCCGTCGGCCAGGAACATCTGGAAGTCGTTGGGCCTTGCACCGGGGCGTGCCCCGTCGTGAACTCGCCCGGCCCGCCGCATTCTGGACGGTCGCCGTCCTGCTGGTCCTGATGCTCGCCGCGTCCGGGGTGCCCTCTCCGCTGTACCGCGTCTACGCCGAGGAGTTCGGCTTCGGCTCGGGGATGCTGACCGTCGTCTTCGCCGTCTACGCGTTCGCCCTGCTGGTGGCGCTGCTGGTCGTCGGCGCGCTGTCCGACCACGTCGGCCGACGCCCGGTGCTCGCCGCCGCCCTCGTGCTCGAGGCCGTGTCGATGGTGCTGTTCCTGACCGCGGACGGCGTGGGCTGGCTGCTGACCGCCCGGATCGTCCAGGGCCTGGCCACCGGCGCGATGACCGGCGCGTTCGGTGCCGCGCTGCTGGACCTGCAGGCACCTGCGCGCCCGCTCGGCCCGCTGGTGAACTCCGCCGCCCCCGGCTTCGGGCTGTCCCTGGGGGCGGTCGGCGCGGGACTGGCCGTGGAGTTCGTGCCCTCTCCCACCGACTGGGTGTTCGGCCTGCTCACCGTGCTGTGCCTGGTGGCCGCGGTCGGCGTGTGGGTGTTCCTGCCGGAGTCCTCGCCGCGGCTGCCCGGCGCGGCCGCGTCGCTGGTGCCCAGCGTCCGCATCCCGGCCCCGCAGCGCCGGGCGTTCGTCCTCGTCCTGCCCTGCCTGATCGCCACCTGGGCCCTCGGCGGGCTCTACGCCTCGCTCGGCCCGTCGCTGGTGGCCGGCGTCTTCGGCGTGCAGGACCACGTCGTGGGCAGCCTGGTGATCCTCGCGCTCAACGGCACCGGCCTGATCGGTTCGCTCTCCATGCGCGGGGTCGCGCCGACCCGGTCGATGGTCGTCGGCGCGCTGGTCTTCGCCGTCGGGGTGGGCGGCACGGTGGCCGCGCTGTCGTCCGGGTCGCTGGCGTTCTTCTTCGTGGCCGCGGTCGTCTCCGGGTTCGGCTTCGGCACCGCCTTCCTCGGCGCGATGGCCACGGTGACCCGCGGCGTGGCCCCCGGCGAGCGGGCCGCGCTGCTGGCCGCCGTCTTCACCGTCAGCTACCTCGGGTTCAGCCTGCCGGCGATCGCCGCGGGCATCGCCGCCGGGCACATCGGCCTGGAGCGGACGGCGCAGGTCTACGGCGTCGGCGTCATCGTGCTGGCGCTGCTCGCCGTGGCCGGGCTGGCCCTGCACACCCGCCGCCCGGCCCCCGCTTCGCTTTCGGCGCCGAAAGTGAAGCCGGCGACCTCGCTTTCGGCGCCGAAAGTGAAGATGACCGCCGCCCCGGACTGAGCCTCAGCTCCCCGCCCGGGTCACCGCCGCGCAGAACCGTTCGTGGTCCGCCCGCGCCTCGGTCAGCGGCTCGACCACCTCCGCGTCGGCCACCTCGGCCACCCGCTCGGTCAGCCGCCGCCGCGCCTGCCGGGCCCGTCGCCGCGCTCCCGCGTGGACGAGCGGTCTGCTCACCAACGCCAGCAGCAGCCCGGCGAGCAACCCGCCGACCAGCAGCAACGTCGGCACCGGGATGCCCTGCACCCGGGGCAGCGGGACGACGTCCTCGAGCTGCAGCAGCCCGAGCCCGACCAGCCCGAGCAGCCACAGCGCCCCGACGAGCGCCACCAGCGCGAGCAGCCACTGCAGCCCGCCGACCGCCCGTTGCCACAGCGGCGTGCGGTCGGGGCCCAGGCCGGTGCCGGCCACGGCCCGGTCGAGCCGGTCGGCCAGCCGCTCCTCGGACAGTTCGGCGGTGCGGCGCAGCTCGTCCCGCCAGGCCTGCGGCAGCCCCTGACCGGCAGCGTCCCGGGCCCGGCGCAGCGCCGCGTCCATCGCCGCCGTCTGCACCGCGCCGGCCTCGGGCAGCGACGTGCGCGCCGCCTCGTCGCCCAGGTGCAGCCGGCTCAGCGGATCGGCCCGGAGCTTGGAGGTCCAGCGCAGCACCGGCCAGCCGGTGTGCTGGTTCCCCCGCCGACGGGCCGAGCGCTCGACCGCGCTGACGACGGCGGGCACCCCGGCCGCGTTGGCGAGCGCGGCCGCCAGGCCCTCCCGCGTGTCTCTGTCCCGGCTCCGGTCCTCGCCGGCGTCCGGCGCACAGTGCTCGGCCAGCGCGGCTGCGGCGGACCGGGCGTCGGCGGCCAGCCGGTCGGTGGCC
>JAOPVN010000590.1 GCA_025966175.1 Modestobacter sp.
CGGACCACCCGCTCGACACCGAAGGCGGTGTTGAGGCTGACCTCGGTCGCCACCTCGTGCGGGGTGTCGCGCCGCAGCACGCCACCGTTGCCCACGTAGGGGCCCTCGGTGCCCTCGCGCACGCAGAGCATGTCGATCTCACCGGGGTCGGCCAGTGGGCTGCGCACGCCGTCGAACAGCCGGGCCGGACGCAGGTTCACGTGGTGGTCGAGCTCGAAGCGCAGCTTGAGCAGCAGCCCCCGCTCGAGGATGCCGCTGGGCACCCCGGGGTCACCCACGGCGCCGAGCAGGATCGCGTCGTGCTGACGCAGCTCGTCGAGCACGGAGTCCGGGAGCAGCTCACCGGTGCGGTGCCAGCGCGCCGCTCCCAGGTCGTAGTGGGTGCTCTCGACGTCCGGGGTGACCGCCGAGAGGACCTTGAGGCCCTCCGCCACCACCTCGGGACCGATGCCGTCTCCAGGGACCACTGCCAGGCGCATGAGGCCAGAGGTTAATGGGCGCCGCATGCCGGCCGTGCACCCGCACACGCCGGACGCCCCCCGCGTGGTGCTCGCGGAGGGCGTCCGGGTGGTGCGGTGCTGCTCCCGGGTCAGCCGGCGGGGGCACTCCCGGCCGTCGTCGAGGTCCCCGTCGCCGTGCTGGTCGCCGGTGCCGAGCCGGTCACCGGCGCCTCCGGCTGCCCCGCCGGTTCCTCCCCGACCGGGCCTTCGGTCACCGGGCTCTCGGTCACCGGCGCCTCGGCCACCGGGCTCTCGGTCACCGGCGCCTCGGCCACCGGCGCCTCGGCCACCGGCGCCTCGGTCACCGGCGACGGCGGCGCGGAGGTCCCGGCGATCGGCACGGACTGGGCACGGCCGGTGGCGGTGTCGTTCTGGTGCAGCATCACCAGCGCCCCCTTGTCCCCGCCCACCGCGGTGTCGGCCGCGTAGGAGACCGGGTCCTGGGTGACGATCAGCGTCGTCCCGTCCTGTGCGGGCACCAGGACAGCCGGCTGGCCGGCCACGCTGAAGCTCAGGCCCGGGGCCAGCGGGTCGAAGCTCATCGGCGTCGGGGCCAGCTCCGGCGCACCCAGAGCGCCGAGCGTGCCGAGCTCGTCGACGGTGCCGTGGGCGCTCGTCGCCTGGACCCCGAAGCCGATCCGGCCGGTGATCAGGGGCATGACCGCCAAGGGCGCGCCGAGCACCTGGACGTCGGAATCGAACGCGTTGGTGTCGACCGTCCCGCCGGCCACGTTGAGGAACCCGACGTAGGGGTTCCCCGCGGGCAGCAGGGTGGAGTTGCGGTCGGTGACGACGACCAGGGGCGCGTCGAACTTCGGGATCCGGGTGGTCGTGACCTTGTAGTCCCACAACCCGTCACCCGTGGCGTCGATGAGGATCGTGTAGTTGACGGCGGTCTGCGGCGAGGTGAACCGGCCGTGGGCGGAGACCCCGAAGTACAGGCCCCCGGCACCGTCGGTGGTGACCCCCGCCGTGGCGAGGTCGACCGACCGCTCGAGCTCCGACTTGTAACAGCTCGACAGCGGCTGGGTGCACCTCGGCATCTCCGGGCTGGTGCCCAGCTGCTCGAACCCGGTGGCCAGCGAGGTGTAGGAGTTCGGCGCGAACGCCGGACCGTTGGCCACCCCCTCCCCGGTCAGCGTGATCGACGAGCCGTCCGCGGCGGCCGCGGCCGTCAAGGTGGAGGACGGCTTCGGGTTGGCGTGCACCGGGACCCGCAGCGTCGGCGCCTGGGACAGCACCGGGCGCAGCACGACCCGGCCACTGGCCTCACCGAGGAACTGCCGCCCCCGCGCGGCGCCGTCGAGGGCGACGGTCGGATCCGGCGTCTTGAGCAGCTGGTCCTTGGTGGCGGTCAGGGTGACCGTCACCTGCCGGCTCTGGCCGGGCAGCAGGGTGAGCAGCGGCTGGCTCACCGAGTACCGGACGCCGGGCTGGGCGACCACCGGGTCGTACCGCACCGTGTAGATCGCGGTCTGGCGGCCGGTGTTCTGCACCGTGATCGTCTTGGTCTCGCGCACCTGCTGCGCGGCGACCTCCACCACGCCGAAGGAGGCGGAGACGACCCCGGACCCGGCCTCGGCGTAGGCCAGCACCTGGTTGCTCAACGCTGCCACGGCGTCGATCCGGCCGGCCCCGACCCGGTTGGGCCCGTAGACGTTCCCGGTCTGGCCCTGCTGGCTGTACACGTCGTGCGCGGCGGTGTTCATCAGGTCGGCCTTGACCTGCTCGGTCGTCCAGTCCGGGTGCGCGGCGCGGATGAGCGCGGTGATCCCGGACGTGGTGGGCGTGGCCATCGACGTTCCGGACTCAGTGACCCCCTGGCTGCCGGTGCCGACCTGCGCTGAGTAGAGCGTGACGCCGGGGGCGGCGACGTCGGGCTTGACGCCGTTCTCCTGACGGACGCCGCGCGAGCTGAACGAGCCGACCAGGTCGACCTGCTCAGGCGCCCGGAACACCGAGGCGCTCTTGAGGCTCTGTCCGAACGTGACCGTGACCGTCTGCCCACCTGCGACGGCGCTCTTCAGGGCCGCCCCGTCGGTTGCGGTGACGAGGATGCCGGGGATCTGCGCGACGCCGGCGATGCCGACCTCGAGCAGGTCGTCATCCCCGATGATCATGAACCCGGTAGCGCCGGCGTTCACTGCGTTCGTGCCCTTGGCGGCCGAACCGCAGGTGAAGCCGTTGGCGTCGATCAGCAGGATCTTCCCCGTGGCGTAGCCGGCCGGCAGCGGCGCACAGGCATTCTCGTCACCCGCC
The DNA here is from genome assembly GCA_025966175.1 of Modestobacter sp. Classification (GTDB taxonomy): domain Bacteria; phylum Actinomycetota; class Actinomycetes; order Mycobacteriales; family Geodermatophilaceae; genus Modestobacter. The sequence continues at coordinate 2,760 of JAOPVN010000590.1, forward strand.
GGGGCGGCGATGAGCGCACCGGTCACGTCGGGCTTGGTGACCCCGCCCGCGCTGTCGGCGTAGGCGACCGAGCGCAGCCCGGGCCGGATGCCGGCGATGACGCCCGACGGCGAGGTGACCTGCCAGCCGTCGAATACCCCGTAGCCGTCGTTGCTGGCCGCGACGCCGATGCCGCGGGGCGCGTTGCCCGGCGAGCCACCGATGTCGTAGCTGTCCCCGGCGTTGCCGGCGGCGACCACGGCCACCATGCCCATCTGCATGGCGCGGTTGACGGCCATCGCGTCGGCGTCGTCCGCCAGGCCGTAGTCGGAGCCGAGCGACAGGTTGACGACGTCGAGGTGGTCGCTCGGGTCGCCGTCGCCGTTGGGGTCCAGGGCCCATTCGATGGCCTGCGTCGAGAGGTCGCTCGAACCCGCGCAGCCGAAGATCTTGAGCGCGTAGAGGTCGGCCTCGGGCGCCATGCCGGGGCCGATCCGCAGGCTCGCGGGGTCCAGGCCCGGGCCGTAGCCGCCGCGGTAGGTGGCGCCCGTCGCATCGACGCCGTAACCGGCGGCCGTGCCGGCGACGTGGGTGCCGTGGCCGTTGCAGTCCAGCGGGTTGTCGTCGGGGTGGGCGACCGGCTGGTAGGCGCCGCCGGCCGGGTCGCCGTTGTAGGTGTCACCGACGAAGTCGCGGCCACCGAGCACCTTGGCGTTCGGGAAGACCCCGGCCGGAGCCGGCTGTGCCTCGGCCGCGTGGATGGCCTCGTACTGCGCGACGTCGCCGGTGCCGCCGAGATCGGCGTGGGTGTAGTCGATGCCGGTGTCGATGATCCCGATCGAGACGCCCGTGCCGGTGTTGCCCAGGTCCTCCCAGGCCTGGACCGCCTTGGTCACCGTGGCGGCGCCGGCGTTGCTGACCACCTTGGGCGTGATCGGGTGCACCGCGGTGACACCGGCCAACTGGGTGAGGGACTCGTAGTCCGCTGCGTCGGCGCGGACCGCCACGCCGGAGAGAACGGTGGTGGTGGAGTAGAGGACAGTCGCGTCGGGGACGGCGGTGGGGAGCTGGGCGATCACCTGGTCGGCGGCCGCTTCGACCTGCCCCTTGGCCGCGGTGGCGGCGGCCGCGGCGGCGGCGGGACCGGCCGGCAGGGTGTGGCTGTAGACCTGGGAGGTCGCGGGCCGGGCCAGCTCGATGAAGAACGAGGCCGGGCCGGTGTCGGGCAGCCCGGCCGGTCGCTCGCCGTCAGCACGCGCCTGGAGGTCGGACCGGACCTGCTCCAGCTGCGTCCCGGTCAGGTGGGCCCGGGCCTGTTGCACGCCCTGGCTGCCCACCTGGTCGGCAGGAGCGGCGGACGCGATGCCGGCTCCGGCGGCCACGGTCAGGGCCGTCGCGAGGGTGACGACCCCGGTCCGGACGGCGAGCTCTCGTCGCGACGTACTCGATGTGGTCGGACCCACGTGCACCCCTGTCAGCGATTCGTACGGGAGAGCTCGCCCGGTCGCTGGGCTCGCACCCGACGCCGCGCCCGGTGTGTCGACCACCGCCCGCTGCGAGCGTCAACCGACTGCCAGCCAGCTTGAACGGTGGTCGTTGCCATGACCAACGGCCAATAGGCCGTTCGGAGCAGCGGGTCGAGCTGTTCGGCGCACCTGGCCCGACTGTGCTGTCTCTGTGGCCTCAGGTGTCCGTCCAGCCCCAGCAACGCGCCCGGGGGGCCGCAGACGGACCAGCAAATGACGGCAGGTGCCACGTTGCGGCAAGTCTCAAGCACCGGGAGATGACCAGCGCTGGACACGACGAGGCCGCGCCGTCCAGCTGGACGGCGCGGCCTCGGATCGCCGCCGGGCTGCCTCCGGCGGGCGGGTCAGCTGGGGGTGAGGTCCGCCGCCTGGGCCCGTCGGGCGCCGATGCGACCGGCGATGTCGGCCAGCAGCTCGCCGCTGACCGGGCTGTCGACGGTCACCGCCATCAGCGCGTCGCCGCCCTGCGTCGTCCGGCTGACCTGGGCACCGGCGATGTTGACCCCGGCCTCGCCCAGCGCGGCACCGACCGTGCCGACGACCCCGGGGCGGTCGGCGTAGACGAAGAACAGCAGGTACCCCTCCGCGGTGAGGTCGACGTCGAAGCCGGCGACCTCGGTCAGCTTGGGCACCTGGTTCTTGCCGTAGAGCGTGCCCGACACGGTCACCTCGGTGCCGTCGGCCATCGCACCGCGCACGGTGATGAGGTTGCGGTAGTCCGGGCTCTCGGTGTTGCTGGACAGCGTCACGTCCAGACCGCGCTGGTCGGCCAGCAGCGGGGCGTTCACGTAGGTGACCGGCTCCTCCACCACGTCGGTGAAGACGCCGCGCAGCACCGCGAGCTGGACCACCGAGACGTCGAACTCGGCGATCTTGCCCTGCACCTCCACGTGCACCGACTGGGCCAGCCCGCCGGCGAGCGAGGTGAAGACGCGCCCCAGCTTCTCCGCCAGCGGCAGACCGGGCCGCACGTCCTCGGCGACGACCCCGCCGGCCTGGACGTTGACCGCGTCAGGCACGAACTCGCCCTGCAGCGCCAGGCGGACGCTGCGGGCCACCGCGGTGCCGGCCTTGTCCTGCGCCTCGGTGGTCGAGGCGCCGAGGTGCGGGGTGACGACGACGTTCGGCAGGCCGAACAACGGGCTGTCGGTGCACGGCTCCTTGGCGTAGACGTCGATGCCCGCGGCGCCGACCTGCCCGGACTGCAACGCGTCGACCAGCGCCGCCTCGTCGACGAGCCCACCGCGGGCGGCGTTGACGATGATCACGCCACGCTTGGTCAACGCCAGCTGCTCGGCCCCGATCAGCCCGAGCGTCTCGGGGGTCTTGGGCAGGTGGACGGTGATGAAGTCCGACTCACGCAGCAGCTCGTCCAGGGAGACCAGCCGGACGCCCAGCTGGGCCGCGCGGCCGGGCTGGATGTAGGGGTCGTAGGCGATCAGCGTGACGCCGAAGGCAGCCAGCCGCTGGGCGACCAGGACGCCGATGCGCCCCAGGCCGACGACGCCGACGGTCTTCTCGGTCACCTCGACGCCGCTGAACTTCGACCGGGCCCACTTCCCCTCGCGCAGCGAGGCGTCGGCCGCGGGGATGTGCCGGGCCGCGGCCAGCAGCAGCGCGACGGCGTGCTCGGCGGCGCTGACGATGTTGGAGGTCGGTGCGTTGACCACCAGGACCCCGCGCTCGGTCGCGGCGGCGACGTCGACGTTGTCCAGCCCGATGCCTGCCCGGGCCACCACCTTCAGCAGCGGCGCCGCGGCCAGCGCCTCGGCGTCGATCTGGGTGGCAGAGCGGATCAGCACGGCGGACGCCTCGGCCAGTGCAGGCAGCAGAGCGCCCCGGTCGGCGCCGTCGACGTGACGGATCTCGACGTCGCTCCCCAGCACCTCCAGGACGCTGGGGGCCAGCTCTTCGGCGATCAGGACGACGGGCACGGTCGTGGTCACGGGAGGACAGCCTAGGGACGTCGTCCACGCCCTGGACCGCCGGTCTCCGCTGATCCCACTCTGTGGACGCCTCGGGCCCGGCGGGGCGTGCTTGCCCACCCCACTGACGACACCGCATCCTGGGCCGCAGCGCCGGTGCCGCCGGCCCCGTGGGAGGAGATCATGAGCAACGACCGGGACGACGCCCAGGGCCCTCAGGAGAGGGCGCCGATCGGCCGACAGGCGGGCGAGCACCCCGGTCAGTGGCAGGAGCCCTCCGGCCGGTCGCCGTACGACCAGCCCGCCTACGACCAGCCCGCCTACGGCACGGCCCCGTACGGGCAGCCCCAGTACGGCCAGCCCCAGTACGGCCAGCCCCAGTACGGCCAGCCCCAGTACGGCCAGCCCCCGCCGGCCCAGTACGGCCAGCCGTCGAACGGACAGGCCCCGCCGTCGCGACCCGGCACGGTGGTCACTGCCGCGGTGCTGGGCCTCGTCCACGGCGCGCTCGGACTGCTGGTGACCGTGGGGCTGCTGGCCGGCGGGGCGCTCATCGACGACCTGGTCGGGGCCCTCGCCGAGACTGACCCCAGCATCGACCCCCAGGTGGCGGCCTCGAGCGTCGACGACGTCCGCGCCGCCCTGGCCGCCATCGCGGTCCTCGCGCTGGCGTGGACGGTGGTGATGGTGTGGGGCAGCGTCCTGGCGGTGCGCGGCCG
>JAOPVN010000577.1 GCA_025966175.1 Modestobacter sp.
GACTCGCTGCAGGTGCGGGGCGTGCCGTGGCTCTACGGCGTCGGCGACGCCAACGGCCGGCGCCTGCTCACTCACATGGGCAAGTACCAGGCCCGGCAGGCCGGCGCGGCGATCGTCGCCCGCGCCCACCGCGACCCGGTGAGCCTGGCCGACTGGGCGCCGTTCGTGGCCACCGCCGACACCCTGGCCACCCCGCAGGTCACCTTCACCACGCCGCAGGTGGCCTCGGTCGGCCGCACGGCGGCGCAGGCGGAGGACGCGGGGGTCCCGCACCGGGTGGTGCGCTACGAGCTGGGCAATGTGGCGGGGGCCGCGCTGTTCGCCGACGGCTACACCGGGACGGCGATCGCCGTCGTCGACACGGAGCGCGAGGTGCTGCTCGGGATGACCTTCATCGGCTCCGGCGTGGCAGAGCTGCTGCACTCCGCGACGATCGCCGTCGTGGGCGAGGTGCCGATCAGCAGGCTCTGGCACGCCGTCCCCTCGTACCCGACGATCAGCGAGGTGTGGCTGCGCCTGCTCGAGACGTTCCGGGGCTGACCGGTGCACGACGGGAGCCGGATCGGGCTGGTGCTGCACCCCCGCCGCGACTGCGGTGGGGCGGCGGCGCAGGTGGCGGCGTGGACGACGACGCACGACGTGGAGCTGGTCGCCGGCGCCGAGGACGTCGAGCGGCTGCACCTGCAGGGCGTGACCCCGGTGAGCATGGCGGAGCTGGCCAGCAGCGTCGACGGGCTGATCGCCCTCGGCGGTGACGGCACCCTGCTCGGCGCGATGCGCCTGGTCGCGGCCAAGCCGGTACCGGTGCTGGGCGTCAACTTCGGCCGGCTGGGCTTCCTGACCGCGGTCGAGGCCCGGGAGCTGGACTCCGCGCTGACCGCGATGGCCGAGGGCCGCTCGACCATCGAGCCGCGCAGCTGCCTGGTCGTGCGCGGGCCGGGCTGGGAGGCGGTCGCCTTCAACGACGTCGTGCTCGCCCGGGTGCCCGGCCAGGGGCAGGTCGAAGGCGTGCTCTCCGTGGCCGGCCGCCGCTACGGGCGCTACCGGTGCGACAGCCTGATCGTGGCCAGCCCGATGGGCTCGACGGCCTACAACTACGCCGCGGGCGGGCCGGTGATGAGCCCGGGCGCCGAGGGCCTGCTGGTGACCCCCTCGGCGCCGATGAGCGGCATCAGCCGCACGGTGGTGGTCGGCCCGGCCGAGCCGCTGTCGCTGGAGATCACCGGCGGGCGGCCGGCGATGGAGATCGACGGGGTGTACTCCGGCGAGTGCGAGGTGGGCGACGTCATCGAGGTGGCCACCCGTCCCGCCGCCGGCCTGCTGGTCCGGATCGACGGCTCCCGCGCGGCCGACCGCAGCCGGGTCAAGCTCTCCCTGCTGGACCTGCCGCTGCTGCCCGACGAGCTGGTCGAGCTGGTGCCCGACGAGCTGCGGCCACCGCACGCGCCCGAGCCCGGCCCGGCCGACTGACCCCGGCTGTCGATCTCGCTGAGTCTGTCGATTCCACGGAGCGCCGTTCGTACAGAGGGTGAGAGCCGGCAACGGGCCGGCTCCGGTCGGGAGGAGCACCCCGTGTCCCAGTACCTGCTCAGCGTCGTCCAGCCCACCGGTGACGGCGCGCTGCCGCCGGACCTGGACCAGATCATGGCCGACGTCGACGAGGTGGACCGCCGGATGCACGAGGCCGGGGTCTGGGTCTTCGCCGGGGGCCTGCACGACCCGAAGACGGCGACCGTCGTCCGGGTGCGCGACGGCGAGGTGCTGACCACCGACGGCCCCTACGCCGAGGGCAAGGAGCACCTGGGCGGCTTCTCGATCATCGAGGCCCCGGACCTCGACGCGGCCCTGGCGTGGGGCACCGAGCTGGCCCGGGCCACCCGGCTGCCGATCGAGGTGCGGCCCTTCCGGTGATCCCCGGGGTGCCGGTCGAGCAGGCGGTCGAGCAGGTGTTCCGCGAGCAGTACGCGCGCGCCGTCGCCGTCCTCGTGCGGGTGTTCGGGGACGTCGACGTCGCCGAGGAGGCGGTGGCCGACGCGTTCACCACGGCGGTCCAGCGGTGGCCGGAGGAGGGCGTCCCGCCCAGCCCGGCCGGCTGGATCATCACCACCGCCCGCAACCGCGCGATCGACCGGCTGCGCCGGGAGGCATCCCGCGCCGACCGGCACGCCCAGGCCGCCCTGCTGCACGCCGCGGCGGAACCCGTCGACACCGGCGCGGTCTCCGACGACCGGCTGCGGTTGGTCTTCACCTGCTGCCACCCCGCCCTGGCGCCGGCGGCCCAGGTCGCGCTGACCCTGCGGCTGCTCGGCGGGCTCACCACCGCCGAGATCGCCTCGGCGTTCCTGGTGCCCGAGCCGACCATGGCGCAGCGGCTGGTGCGGGCGAAGGCGAAGATCCGGGACGCCCGCATCCCGTACCGGGTGCCGGCCGCGGCGGACCTGCCCGTGCGGCTGGGTGCCGTGCTCGCCGTGGTCTACCTGGTCTTCACCGAGGGGCACACCGCCAGCAGCGGGGAGCAGCTCGCCCGCGACGACCTCTGCGCCGAGGCGGTCCGGCTGGGCCGGCTGCTGCACGAGCTGCTCCCCGGCGAGCCGGAGGTCACCGGGCTGCTGGCGATGATGCTGCTGACCGAGTCCCGGCGGCCGGCCCGCGCCACCGATGACGGCGACCTGGTGCTGCTGCCCGACCAGGACCGGGGTCGCTGGGACCGGGCCCTGATCGCCGAGGGGCAGGAGCTGGTGCGGCAGTGCCTGCGGCGCGGGAAGCCCGGCCCCTACCAGGTGCAGGCGGCGATCGGCGCCGTGCACAGCGACGCCCCCACCGCCGCGGACACCGACTGGGCGCAGATCGTGCAGCTCTACGATCTGCTGCTGGCGCTGACCCCGACCCCGGTCGTCGCGCTGCACCGGGCGGTGGCGGTCGCCGAGGTCGCGGGGCCGGCGGCCGGGCTGGCGCTGGTCGAGCAGCTCACTCTGCCCGGGCACCTGCTGCACGCGGTCCGGGCGGACCTGCTGCGCCGGCTCGACCGTCGCGCCGAGGCCGCGCAGGCATACGCCGCAGCGATCGAGCGGGTGGGCAACGGCGCCGAGCGGGCGTTCCTGCAGCGCAGACTCGCCTTGGTGAGCCTCTGACGGTGTCTTTCGTGCCCCGGGGCCCT